>JAEXPL010000116.1 GCA_023446865.1 Verrucomicrobiota bacterium
GGTGAGGTGGGGATCGGGCGCGGGAACACCGCAGTGGGCCCGACCGGAGGCGACGAGGAGAGCGCAGTGCGGGCGCGTTGGCGACGGATTTCCCGGCGAAGGCGCGGTGTGGCGAAGACGGTGGACGGTTGCCGGTGGACGGTGGGCGGTGGACGGTGGGCGGTGGGCGGTTGGCGGTGGGCGGTGGACCGCGTAAAGGGCTTCGCCCCACGCGGCGTGGCCGTAGCGATGCGCGTGAGCGCATCGATGCCCGAACGTCGCGCCGCTGCGCCGTGGCGCGAGAATGGATCGGTTGCCGGTAGCTGGAGGGCGGACGACGGATGATCGGAGAAGCCTCCCGCCCGTCCTCCCCCCGCCCCGAGCGGCGGGTGAAGGACTCACGACGCCACGGCGCCACGATTCGAGCCAACGGAGACCTTGCGTGGTGCCTGTACGTCGCGCCGCTGCGTCGTTGCGCGAGGACGGATCGGTAGCCGGTGACCGGAGGGAGGCCGGTTGCCTGTGGACGGAGGACGGACGACGGATAGCGGAGAACGGACGAGCGGAGAGATCTCGAGCCCGCTTCGCTCACGGGGCCACGGTGCTACGGTTCGAGTCGGGAGGGCTCCGCATTAGCGTCCATCAGCGTTTATCAGCCGAAGGTTCTTCTGCAGGGGAGAACGGTTTCTCCACTCTGCGCGCTCGGCGTCTCCGCGTGAGCGTCGTTGGCCGGTCTCTGGCGTGATCTACTCCGCCGGGTTGCGCCAGCGGGCGAAGGTCAGCAGCAGGATCTGCACGTCGAGCCAGGGCGACCAGTTCTCGATGTAGTAGATGTCGTGCTGGATGCGGGCATTGAGATCGCCGGCGCCGCGGAGGTTGTTGACTTGCGCCCAGCCGGTCATGCCGGGTTTGACGAGGTGGCGGGGCAGGTAGTGGGGGATCTCCGACGAGAGCCGGTCGACGTGGTAGGTGCGCTCGGGCCGCGGACCGACGAGGCTCATCTCGCCGCGCAGGACGTTCCAGAACTGCGGGAGCTCATCGAGGTTCCAGCGGCGCATGAAACGGCCGATCCGCAGGACGCGCGGGTCGTCGCCGGTGGTGCTCTGGCGGAGGTGGTCCTGCGCGGCGGCATCGGGCCGCATGCTGCGCAGCTTCCACATCGTGAACGGCCGGTGGCCGGTGCCGACTCGCTCCTGCCCGAAGAAGACGGGGCCGGGCGACTCGCGACGGATCCGCCAGGCGAGCAGGGCGACGACCGGGGCGGAGAGGAGCACGCCGAGCGTGGCGCCGGCGAGGTCGACCGCGCGTTTGAGGGCGCGGGCGAAGAGGCGGGTGATCGGCAGGTTCTCGACGCCGAGCACGGGCACGTTGCCGATCGTCTGCATCCTCAGCCCCGAGACGAAGATCTGGAACACGGTCGGGACGACCTTGAGTTCGACATAGTTGCGTTCACAGGCCTGCACGAGCGCTTGCATGCGGTCGGGTGGCAGGTCGAGGTGGGCGGCGATGACGATGTCGATCCGGTGGTTTTGCAGCAGCGGGTCGAGCTCGCCGAAGTGGCCGAGCACGAGCGCGGGCAGGTCGGCACGGGGATCGGGGCGGCGGCCGGGCTCCTCGCCGATCAGGCCGACGATCTGGTAGGGATGGGCGCTGGCGTGGGCGATCGTGTGGACGAGCTTTGCGGCGTTCTCGCTCCAGCCCAGCACGGCGACACGCTGCTGGATGCGTTCAAGCGAAGCGCCGCGGCGGATCGCCGCGTAGAAGGCGGAGCGCCAGAGGTAGACGAGCAGCACCACCCCGAGAAAGGCGACGGCCACGAACAGCCGGGAAATGGGGGGGGAGAACTTCAGCACGAGCGAGATGCCGAGGTAGGCGAGCAGCCAGAGCACGGTGCCCTTGATGATGATGGCCAGCGCCTGGTAGCGCCGCAGCAGCAGGCGTTCGTCGTAGAGGCCCAACTGCGCGTAGGTGGCCACGAGAATGGCGACACCCACGAACAGGAGCGGCAGGTAGCCCACGAAGGCCGCGGCCGCGACCGGTATGCCCAGCTGCCCGAGCCGGGTGTCGTACCGAAGCCACCACGCCAGCGACAACCCCGCGAAGGCGAAGACGAGGTCGCCGGCGAGGAGCAGCGCGGGGAGCACGAGCTGGCGCAGGGTGTTGCGGTGCATGGGGACGGGCGACGGTGAGTGGTCGCCGCCCGACTGTGAACTGCAGAGCGCGCGCAGAGAACGAAATTCTCACGAATTTCGCTACGAGCAGCGGCCGGCGATGGTGCTCCCGCGGCGAGGAGAACCGGCCCGGGTGCCCGCCACCGCCCCTACTCCCGCCCGCGGAGCAGGTTGTATTTCAAGATGGCCCAGAGGGCGCGGAAACCGTCGCGCCAGCCGATCTTCTTCCCCTCCTCGTAGGTGCGGCCGTAGTAGCTGATGCCGACCTCGTAGATCGGGACCCGCAGCTTGGCGACCTTGGCGGTGATCTCGGGCTCGAAGCCGAAGCGGTTCTCCTCGATCGTGATCCTCGCCACGACCTCCCGGCGGAAGACCTTGTAGCACGTCTCCATGTCGGTGAGGTTGATGTTCGTGAACATGTTCGAGGCGAGCGTGAGGAACCGGTTGCCCATCATGTGCCAGAAGTAGACGACGCGGTGCGCATCGCCGCCCGCGAAACGCGAGCCGAAGACGACGTCGGCCTTGCCGGCGAGGATCGGCCGGAGCAGCCGCGGGTACTCCTGCGGGTCGTATTCGAGATCCGCGTCCTGAATGAGCACGATGTCGCCGGTGGCCGCGGCGAAGCCCGTGCGAAGGGCGGCGCCTTTGCCCTGGTTGACCTCGTGGTAGATGATCTTGCTCACGAGCGGTGCGATCTCGGTGCGGAGCAGGTCGCGGGTGCCGTCTTTCGAGCAGTCGTCGACGATGATGATCTCCTTTTCGAGGTCGAGGGTCGGGGCGGTGCGGACGGCGTCGACGATGGAGCGGATGGTTTTCGTTTCGTTGAAGCAGGGGATGACGATCGAAAGGCGCATGAGAGAAGGCGGACGGGAGCGTGGAGCTGGACCGACGGGGACGGAAGGAGGAAAACGGGATAGTCCGGACTCGGGCCCGACTCTACCGCCGGTGTGCCGCCACGGTCTGGGCCAAAGCGAGGTGTCGGGGGAGATTCATGCGGGCGTCGAAACGGGCGGTGATGGAGGCTTTGGCGCGGGTCGGCCGGGTGCGGTCGCCGGTGTGGACCGACTCGATCGCGCCGCGCATGGCGGCGGCGAGGCGGGCGGGATCGCCGGGCGGGCAGAGCCAGGCGTCGTCGGATGTGAGCATTTCGGGTACTCCGTTCACGTCGGTCGTGGCGATGGGTAGCTCAAAAACCGCGGCCTCAAGCAGCACGCGGGGAAACGCCTCCTCGAAACTGGAGCACACGAACACATTGGCCGCTCCGTAGTAGGCGAACGGATCGTCGACCTCGGGCACGATCTCGACGTTGTCGAGGTGGCGCAGTGCGATGTCGTGCCGGAGCGAGTCGAGGTAGATCCCCTTGCGGCCGCCGACCATGAGGTGAAGGCGTGGCGGGAGCGCGGTGCCGGAGGTGGTGAGTTCGCGCTCCAACAGCTCGATCGCGCGGACGTAGATGTGCTGGCCCTTGCGTTCGCAGACGGAGCCGATGTTGGCGATGACGAGCGCGTCGGACGGGAGGCCGAGCTTGGCGCGGAGGGCGGTGCGAGAGTTGGCGGCGCGGAAGGTTTCCAGCCGCTCGACGTCGATCCAGCTCGGCGTGTAGAGGAAGTTGCCGCGGCGCTCGTGGCGGGCGTGCACGGGCATGGAGGCGGCGGCGATGAAGGCGACGCGGTCGGCGAGGCCGAAGGCCGTCTCGACTTCCGTGATCAGTGCGGCGGGGAGGATCGGGGCGAAGAAGCGCCGGACCGGCGCGCTCTCGTGC
>JAEXPL010000142.1 GCA_023446865.1 Verrucomicrobiota bacterium
GGGGGCGTCGCCGGCTGACCTACAGTCTCACCATTGCTGCGTGGGGTGTCGCTCGCGGACTTGCGCTCCTTCGGTGTGCAAACCGACAACGCTTTGGGCGGGCCGGCTGCATCGTTGATTGGACGCTCCGCGGGGCGCGCAGTGGGTGGTGGAATCGAAGCGGAGCGGGATCCTATCTTCCCAGCGGGCGGAAAAAGCAGCGCCGCCCAACCGACTGGGCGGCGCTACCCCCTTGGACGGGCCAAACCGGGCAGTATGACCCCGCTGGCGGTTTGGAAATACGGGTACGTTATCGCTGGACGGGCGCCGCAACGGGCTGGAGCTCGACCAGCCAGACATCGTTCTCGCGCAGGTCGAAACGGAGCTCGAAGCGCCCGTCGCGACCGACTTCCACTTCGTGGGCGAGGATCGGCTCGCCGGAGCTGGCCTTGCGGAGCGTGGCGACCTGCTCGCGGGTGAGCTGCTTGGGGGAGCCGAGATCGCGCCATGCGGCCTGGACGTCATTGACGCGGTAGCCGACCTGGTGGGCGAGGAGCCGGTACTTGCCGCGGCTGAGGTTGGAGAGTTGGAGCGCGACGGAGCCCTTGGCCTTGGGCGGGTGATCGCCGAGGTAGTATTCCTGGTTGATGACGGACGGACCGGGGTGGGTGATCGTGAAGTCCCAGAAGAGGGCCTGGACCGCGCCGTCGTCGGAGCGGCAGACGAGCGAGTCGGGGTCGTCGTTTTTCAGTTCGTGGGCGCCGAGGCGGTGGAGAAATTGGAAGGCGTAGAAGGCGGGTTTGCGCAGATCCTGGTAGTTGAGCATGCCGAAGCCGCCGTGGAAGGGCGTCATGCGGGGCCCCGCCTCCTCGAAGATGTCGGTGAAGGTCCAGTACGACATCGAGTCGGCGACACCGGTCGAGCGGTGGAGCTTGTCGAGGATGAAGGCCGGGCTGTGGTAGCTGTCGTGGATCGGATCGAAGGGCGTGTAGGAGCTGCTCCACTCGGTGTAGTGCAGCTCGGCCCGGGCGAAGGCGGATGCGTCGATCTTGGCGCGCACGCCCTGCACTGAGGAGGTGATGGCAGCGCGGTCGGGCGAGAAGACGGTGCCGGCGCTGCCGTTCTCGTCGAGGTAGCCGCTCATCGTGGCGTACTCGTGCGTGCTGACGAAATCCAGCGGGAGCTTCTCCGCGGCGCAGAGCGCGAGGGTCTCGTCGATCCAGCCGCTGCCGGCTGTGGCCGGTCCGCCCACGCGATAGGTGGCGTCGACGGATTTCACGGCGCGCGCGCTGGCGGCGTAGAGCTTGTAGTATTCGGCCTGCGCCGTGGGCAGAAACTCCTCGTAGGTCTTGCCGCCGGTGGTGCCCATCCAGAAACCGGTGAGGTTGGGCTCGTTCCAGACCTCGAAATACCAGGAGCGCACCTCGTCGGCGCCATAGCGTTCGGTGCAGTGGCGGACAAAGGCGGCGATGAACGCTTCCCATTTCGCGTAGTCTTTGGGCGGCGTGACGTTGGCCTTGTACCAGAAGATCGTGTGCGGGCCGCTGGCGAGGGCGGTGGGCATGAAGCCGAGTTCGACGAAGGGCTTCATCCCGATATCGTGGAGGAAGTCGAAGAGTTCATCGACGTACTGCCAGTTGTAGAGGGCGCGGCCCTGTTTGTCCTCCTGATAGACGCCCATGTCGTCGCAGAACAGACCGTGGAAGCGGATGTAACGGAAACCGCACTCGCTGTGCACCCGGCGCAACTGCCGCTGCCAGTCGGCGCGCAGGCCCTCGTTGGCGCGGCCGGCGCCGACGCAGAAATTGTACATGCGGCTCGTGGGGCCGGCGGGGGCGGCGAGATCGGCGGCGACGACGCGGACGGGCGCGGTGTTGGTGGTTTGCGCGAACGCTGCCAGCGGAGCGAGCAGCACGAGGGGGAGGAGCGTGCGGAGGTTCATCGGGGGAAGGCGCCAGCGTGTCCCGGCGGCGGTGCGGCGCAAACGCCTTCTCCCCTCGCGGCGCGGTTGCTCAGCGACGGCGCACGAGCGCGTCGGCCGAGTACAGCACTAGCGCCGCCCAGATGAACGCGAACGACGCGAAGCGCGCCGGGGCAAGCGGCTCGCGGTAGAGAAAGACGCCGAGCAGGAACGTCAGCGAGGGCACGATGTATTGGAGCAGGCCGACCGTCGTGAGCGGCAGGCGGCGCGCGCCGGCTGCGAACAGCAGCAACGGAACAGCGGTGACGACGCCGGCGCTGAGCACGCCGGCCTGTTGCCACGCACTCGCATGTCCGAGCGCGCCACCGCCGCGGCTGGCGAGCCACAGCAGATAGGCGATCGCGATCGGCGCGAGGAGGGCCGTCTCCAGGGTCAGGCCGGCCAACGAGCCCAAGGGAGAGCGTTTCCGCAGGAAACCGTAGAACACCCAGCTCACCGCGACCGTGAGCGCCACCCACGGCACACCGCCGACACCGCGGAACTGCAGCGCCACGCCGGCCGCCGCGAGCGCGATGGCCCACCATTGCCGCGCGCGAAGTCGTTCACCGAGCACCAGCAGTCCCAGCGCGACCTGACCGAGCGGCACCAAGAAATAGCCGAGACTCGTCTCGAGCACGCGGTCGTGGTTCACGCCCCAGACGAACGTCAGCCAGTTGATCGAGAGCAGGGTGCCGCTCAGGAGGTGCAGCCCCAGGGTGCGCGGCGAGCGCAACGCCGGTCGGAGCTCCGACCAGCCTCCGAGCGCGACCGCCAGCGCGGCGACGAAGACCAGCGACCACACGATGCGGTGGGCGATCAACTCCGTCGCGGCAATGCCGTGGAGCTGTTTCCAGAAGAGCGGAAACAGTCCCCACATGATGTACGCGATGCTGGCGTAGGCGACGCCGCGGGCGTCGGTCTTGGTGGAATCGGGCAAGCCCATCGCTTGGTCCTGAGAGGTGCGTCGCATCGCGGCAAACCGAGAACGCGTGGGGCCGTCCGGATGTCGATTGACGCGTGCACCAATCGGCGGCTTGTGGGAGACGATTCCGGTGTCTAGCTTTGAGTTTCCCCCACATGAATCCCCGACTCCCGCGTTCTCTTGCTTCGGCGGCATCCGTCGCGCTCCTCCTGCCGTTCGGCGTCCTCGGCGCCACCGTCACGATCGACGTTGATCCGGCGGCGGGCCGGGCTCCGATCAGCCCGTACATCTACGGTACCAACGAAGATCTGCCCGGCGTCGTCGCGCCGGCGCGGCGCTACGGCGGCAACCGCACCACCGGCTACAACTGGGAGAACAACGCGTCCAACGCCGGCAGCGACTACTACCACCAGAGCGACAACTACCTCACC
>JAEXPL010000251.1 GCA_023446865.1 Verrucomicrobiota bacterium
ACGCACCGCGGTCGAGACGTGCAACGCCGCCGCGCCGACCGGCGCGACAACGTGCTCCAACACGGTCTCAGGCGTGTGGTCCTCGCGGCGCGCGCCGGCGGGAAACGCATCTTCCGGGACAAGCGCCTGTTCGTGGCGCGCCGGGCGCAGCACCCACGCGAACCATTCGACGATCGTCGCGGCGAACGAGCCGGCGGTGTACTGCATCCGCGCCGTGGGCACGGCGTAGCCGCAGTCCCAGGTGAGCGCACGGCGCATCCCGCCGCGCTGCGCGCGCCGCCAGAGCCACACCCCGCCCACCGCGGCCACCGCCGCCAGCGCCAGTTGGCAGCACGTGAGCGCGAGCAACGGAGCCGTCGGCATCGCCGCACCGGCCCAGGCCGGATGCCACGCGGCGACTGCGCGGACCACCGCCGGCCAGAACAGGATCGGCGCCAGGCCGATCGCGACACACGCCCCGGCGAGTGCCAGCATCGCCCCGCGCATCGCCGGCCCGCATTCGTGGGCGTGCTCGGTGGCGGCCGAACGCGGCGCACCCAGGAAGACCACACCGCACACCTTCGAAAAACAGGCCAGCGCCAGCGCGCCGGTCACCGCCAGCGCGATCGCCGCCGGGATCGCGGCCCACGCGGCCTGCCCGTGCGAGAGCGTGGCGTCGAACAGGCCGAGGTACACGAGCCATTCGCTCACGAAACCGTTGAGCGGCGGCAACCCGCAGATCGCGATCGCGCCGAGCGTGAAGAGCGACGCCGTCCACGGCATCGCGCGCCAGAGTCCGCCGAGCCGGCTCATCTCGCGCGTGCCGGTGGCATGAAGCACCGAACCCGCGCCAAGGAACAGCAGCGCCTTGAACAGCCCGTGGTTCCACACATGGAGCAGGCCGCCGGCGAGCGCGAGCGCACCCCACGCGGCGTCACCGCTTTTCACCGCCACGAGCGCGAACCCGAAACCGAGGAGGATGATGCCGATGTTCTCCACGCTGTGGTAGGCCAGCAGGCGCTTGAGATCGTGCTGCCCGAGTGCGAACGCCACGCCGAGCACCGCGCTCGCCGCGCCGAGGGCGACGACCACCCAGCCGGCGGCGGCGGGCAACGGCAGCCAGCCGCTGAAACGGATCAGCCCGTAGAGCCCGATCTTGATCGTCACGCCCGAGAGAATCGCGGAGACGTGGCTCGGGGCGTTCGCGTGCGCACTCGGCAACCACACGTGCAGCGGGAAGATACCGGCCTTCAACCCGAAGCCGATCAACGCGAGCCAGAACAGCGGCGCCAGTTCCTTGTGGTCGAGCATCGGCCCGAGCGCCCAGTTGCCGTTGTGCTCGGCCAGCAGCGCGAACAGCGCGAACAGCGCGAGCATCGCCACGTGGGACGCGCCGAGGTAGAGCCAGCCCGCCGCGCGCACCTCGGCCCGCTGCCGGTCGAGCGTGACGAGAAAGTACGCGGCGAGGGTGAACAGCTCCCAGCCAATGAGGAAGTGCAGGCCGTTGGCCGCGACGAGGACGAGCCCGAGGCTGAGCAGCAGCACGCTCCACCAGAAACGCCCCGCCGGCGCCGAGCGCGGATGCGCCCGCTCGCTCCAGTACGCGCCGCCGTAGATCGCGCCCACGCCGCCGACCGCACAAGTGAGCGCGAGGAAGAACGCGCTGAGCGCGTCGAAACGCAGACTCACGCGCTCACCGCAAAACGCGAACTCCGGCGACCACGCCCAGCCGGCGCCATGCGGCGCGTCGGGCCACTCGGCGCCGCCGCCGAGCACGAAGACCGCCGCCGCGAGCCCGGCGGCGCAGGAGAGCAACGTCGCGCCGAGCCAGACGCGGCGCGCGTACCGCGCAACTGCGAGAGCAACGACTCCGGCGCCCGCGGCGAGCAGGAGCAGAAAGGCCGGCACCTGAAAGGCCGCGGTCGCACCGTACGGACCGGAAAGGTCGTGAGGAAACAGCGGGGCCACGAGCGCCGCGATCGGTAGCATCGGGCCGGAACTCATGGCCGCAGGACAGGACGTTTTACTGCCGCGCCCCCCGGATTGCATCCAGCGTGCCGCCTTCTGCTTTCGCTGACGATGAGGAGCTGCGCTTTCATCATTGCCTCGGGGTGCCGAAAGCGTCGCCGGAAAAGCCCGTCTTTCCGAGACTATTCTGCGCCGCTTTCCGTTCCACCGGTCGCTTTCCTTGGCAGGCCGCTCGGTCGCCAATTTCCAGGCACAGGCTCCGGTTCACGACGTCTGCCGCCTCCGGCCGCCGTGGCTCCATCGACGCCACACATCGCTTCTTCGGTCTCGTCTCGCCCGCTCCTCCGCCCCAACCTCCCGGCGCGTGACCTCCGCCGAATTCTTCAGTCTCCCTCCCTCGCTCGCCGCCTTCGCCTCGTTCTTCCCGGCCGATGTGCCGCCGTGGGCCTGGCTCAAGCAGATCGGGGCCGCGCTCGCCGCCGCGGATTTCTCCGGCGGCCAGGCGCTCCCGCCCGGTATCCACGCCGAGGGACCAGTCTTCGTCCACCCCACCGCGCAACTGCCGTCGTACGCGACGCTCATCGGTCCGATCTGGGTCGGTCCGGAGACGAAGCTGCTCCCCGGTTGCTACCTGCGCGGCAACGTGATCGTGGGCGCGCGCTGCACCGTGGGCCACAACGCCGAGATCAAAAACTCCCTGCTGATGGACGGTGTGCAGATTCCGCATCGCCCCTACGTCGGCGACTCGATCCTCGGCAACGGCGCGCACCTCGGCGCCGGCGCCGTGCTCTCCAACCTCCGCCTCGACCAGAAGGCGATCACCGTACGGCTCCCCACCGGCACGTTCGACACCGGTCTGCGCAAGTTCGGCGCCATCCTCGGCGACAAGGCCGAGGTCGGCTGCAACGCCGTGCTCCAGCCCGGCACGCTCCTCGGCCCGCGCGCGTTGGTGATGCCCACCATG
>JAEXPL010000157.1 GCA_023446865.1 Verrucomicrobiota bacterium
CGTAGTTGTTCTTCGCGAGGAACGCGGCGAGGTCGGCCGCGGCGGTGTTGGTGTCGTCGCCGCCGATGGTGTGGAGGATGTCCACGCCGTCCTTCACGAGCTGGTCGGCCGCGACCTTCTGCGGGTCCTGGCCTTCCTTCACGAGACCGCGCTTCACGCAGTCCTTCACGTTGGTGAGCTTCACGCGGCTGTTGCCGATCGGGCTGCCGCCGAACTTGTGCAGCAGGTGGGCGTTAGCCCGCACCTCGGGGGTGATCTTGTAGCTGTCGCCCGCGAGCAGGCCCTTGTAGCCGCCACGATAGGCGATGATTTCGATCTCGGGCGCGATCTCGGTATAGCGCTCGATGAGGCCGCCGACGGCGGAGCTGAGGCAGGGGGCGAGACCGCCCGCGGTGAGAAGAGCAACTTTGCGTGGTTTCACGGTTGGCCGATAAAGCGGACCGCCCGAGAGCAGGCAAGGCCGGGATGCGCGGCTCGTTTGAAATCGCCGCCCGTTCCATGCATCGGCAGCGCCGCATGGCTTCGAACCCACGGATTGCAGGCGAAACGCCGGGAATCAGCAGCACGCTACCGTCCACCACCCAATCGAGCACCCCCACCACGGACCAACCGGACCGTGGTGCGCCTCGCCATGTCAGCTGCGTACCAACGGCACGCAGCGAACATTGCGGAACACAATAGCGAGAGACGAGGAGCGCGGCAAGGGAGGCGACAGGCCGACCCACCGTCCACCGTCTACCGGTCACCGGTTCAGTACGCCACCGCCGACGGGCCCAAAGCAGGCAGATAGAAACGGAAGGTCGAACCCAGCCCGACCGTGCTCTCAACCGCAATCCCGCCGCCGTGCGAACGCGCGATACCGGCCGCCGCCGCCAGCCCGAGCCCGCGGCCCAGACCCTTGGTCGTGAAGAACGGCTCGAACACCCGGCCCAGCGCCGCGTGCGCGATGCCGGCGCCGTTGTCGCACACCTCGAAACACACGTAATGCCCCGCCGGCACCGACGAGGAGAGCCGCGCCGCCTGCCGCTCGTCCAGCGACAGATCGTGGAGCGTTATCCGCACCCGCCCGTCGGCCTGCGCCACCGCCTCGATCGCATTCTGCACGATCGCCGCGAGAGCTTGCTGCAACTGCGCCGCCACGCCCCGCACCCGCGGCAACACCGCCGCGCCAGGCACATACTCCACCACGCTCCGGCCGAGCTCGCCGCCGCCCACCAGCCCCAGCGCCTGGTCGAGCAACGCCTTCGGCTCGAGCTCACGTCGCACGGCAAACGAGTGCCCCGCCGCATCCTGCATCTGGCGACACAGACCGGCCCCGCGCTGCACGGCATGCCGGATCTCCGCCACCGAGTGCGCCAGCGTCGTGCCCGGGGCAGCCTCGCCCGCTGCCATCCCGACATGGCCGCTGATGATGGTGAGCAGATTGTTGAACTGGTGGGCCAGCCCGCCCGCCAGCACGCCGAGGCTTTCCAGCCGATGCGCGTCGCGCAGCGACCGCTCGCAGTTCGCACACTCCTTCTCCGCCGCCTCCCGCGCCGCGATGTCCGCCTGCCACGCGACCTGTGCCTCCGCGAGCCGTCCGGACAACTCGCCCACCTCGCGGTGCAGCCGCCGGTTCTCGCGGCGCAACTGCTCGAGTTCCCCTTCTTCACCGTCCGTCCCGCGGTCGGGTTTCGGCACATACGCGGGATCGGCGGGCGCTCCCGGCGTCCCCGGTGCGCGCGCTCCCGGGGTGGTGGCACCGGACGGGGCCGCTTCGTTGTCGGAGGAGCGGGAGGGCGAGGTCACGAAAGCGAGGACGGTTGAGTGTTGGTGGCATCGTTCATCGGAGCCGGGCCCCCGGGCTGTTGTCCCTGCCTGGCAAATGGGGCAACCACCCCGGGCCGGCCGCGGCCCCACCCGCCGGCCCCAGCCCACCGCAATCGCGGGGTTCCGCCCATGGCGGGGCTTGCCAACGCCCGCTGCGCCGGCTCGATTGCACGCCGGTGCTGAAGAAACTCCTCCTCGCCCTGCTGCTCCTCGCGGTGCTGTGCGCCGCCGGGCTCTACCTCGCCGGCGGCTGGCTCCTCGGCGCCGCCACCCGCGCCGCCCTGCCGCGCGTCGTCGACCTCGTCCAGACCACCGGGCTGCGCGTAAGCCGCTGCGCGTTCGCCGCCGCCGCCGTCCGCCCGCTCGCCACGGCCCACTGGGAAAACTGGGACATCGCCGTCGCTCGCCCCGGCGCGAGCAGCAAGGACCCCGCCCCGGCCGAGGCCCTCAGCCTCCGGGTCGCCGCCGCCCGCCTCGCGATCACCGACTGGTCCCCACTCACCGCCGACCTCGCCGTCGACGGCGGCTCACTGGAAACGCCATTCATCCCCGCCGCCGCGGCCGATCTGCCCTTCGCGGCCGACGAGTTCGGCGTCGCCATCGAGCGCATCGACGGCGGGTTCCTCCACGTGTCCGGCCTCGCACTCGCCACGGATCCGCGGCCCCTGCTCGCCGCACTCGCCAAGGACCTCGAGCAACTCGCCCGCGAGGGCCGCACCACCCGCGAGCTCCAGCTCGGCGCGCGCCTGCATTTCCAGCTCAAGGGCCGTCCACTCACCGTGCGCCTCGAGACCGAACGCCGCGCCGGCGCCACGTGGCTGCGGTTCAACGCCGCCGACGTCGCCGAGCTCTCCCGCCGCTACGCCCGCCCGCTCACCCCGGCCGAGCAAAGCCTCCTCTGCGACCACCCGCAGCGCGCGCTGCTCCTGCTCCGCATCAAGGAGTACGCCGAGCGCCTCGCCGTGCGCCTCAGCCACGCCGATCGCGCCTACGGCGAGGACTTCACGCGCCACGTGGTCTGGAGCTACTGGCTCACGCGCACCTTCGGCGCCGAGTTCGCCCGCGAGGTGACCGACGCCCACGAGGCCGGCGCCACCGACAACACCCCGGCCGAGCACCGCCAAGATCTTGCCAACAACGACATCGGCCGCAGCTACGCCGCCGCGAAGAAGAGCGAGAATCAGGTGCTCCAGCTCATCAAGACCGACCCGATGATCGTCCGCACCGCGCGGTGAGCGGTGACCGGTGGACGGTGGACGGTGCCCAGTGGGCGCTGGACGCCACTTGCGTGCTGCATCCGGAAAGCGATGCGGGCCTCTATATTGGGTTCTCGTCGGATCTGCGCTAGCGGCTGCGCGAACACCAAGCGGGATCGGCACCAGCGACCGCCCACCGGGGGCCCTGGCAACTGATCTACTACGAGGCGCAACGGGACAAGGCTGATGCGCGCGGGCGGGAGGAGTTTCTCAAGAGCGGGGCTGGCCGGAATTGCCTCAAGAAACGCTGCCGGCACTACTTTGAGGACCATCCGCTGCGATCCGCGTAAAGGGCTTCGCCCCACGCGGCTTCGTCACGGAATGCCGAAAGCGGGCGGCCGCGGAGACGACCCAGATCCGCAGTCGCGTTAGGCAACGCCTTCTACGCGGTACTTGCACGTGATGCAGAAAGGCGAAGTCGGCTCGGTGAGTCCGCTGGATCGAATGAAGCGGTAGGGTCGGCCTGCGGCCTCCCTCGCCACGTTCCTCGCGCTGACGCGCTGCGGTGCGCGGCTGGGAAAACAAGAACCCCCGGCGGGATGGCCGGGGGTTCTTGGAGAAGCGGATACTAGTCCGCGAAGACGGGGCGGGGG
>JAEXPL010000394.1 GCA_023446865.1 Verrucomicrobiota bacterium
CGCCCCCCCCCGGGGGCCCCCCCCCCCGCCCCCCCCCCCGCCGCGCGCGCGCGCGCCCCCGCCGTTCCATCAGGCCGTGCGTTTCGCCGCCGGCCTTCCGCCCTGGGTGCTCACCATCGCCCACGTCTTCAAGATCGGCGCGGTCCTCGTCTTCGTCATTCAGCTGCCTTTCAGCTACGCCGCCGTGCGTCTGGAATACGAGCAGCACTGGTACATCGTGACCGACCGCAGCCTGCGCATCCGGCACGGGCTGGTCTCGATGCTCGAATCCACGATGAGCTTCGCCAACGTGCAGCAGGTCGTCGTCCATCAGGGGCCGCTCCAGCGCCTGCTCGGCATCGCCGACGTGCGGGTCCAGTCCGCCGGCGGCGCCGGCGAACAACACGACGAGAAAAAGCACGGCGAATCGCTCCACACCGGCATCATCCGCGGCGTGGCCCACGCCCCCGAGATCCGCGACCTCGTCCTCGAACGCCTCCGGCTCTTCCGCGAAACCGGTCTCGGCGACTTCGACGAGAAACGCGCCCCCACCGCCACCACACCCGCTCCGGCCGCCGCGGCACCCTCGCTCCCCGCCGATGCGCTGGCGGCGGCGCAGGAGGTCCTGGCCGAGGCCCGCGCTCTGCGCACCGCTCTCGAGTAACGTTCCCAAACCCTCCCCCACCATGCGCCTTTCCCCGGCAAAACGCCGCCTGCTCGCCCTCGGCTTGCTGCTCGCACTCTCTCCCCTCGGCACCTACGCCGACACCACCGCGCCCGCCGCCGCACCGCCGCCGCCACCACCGGCCATCGACCGCTCGTTGTTCGACTACGACCGCGCCGCCGCACCCCCGGTGAAGACCATCGGCGTCGAGACGAAGGACGGCGTCGCCGTCGCCGACGTCGAACTCGCCGGCGCGCACGCGGACGATCGGCCGGTGAAAGCCTACTTGGTGCGCCCCGCCGCCGGGAGCGACCGACCGCTCGCCGCGGTGCTCTGGGTCCACTGGCTCGGCGAGCCTTCGACCACCAACCGCACCCAGTTCCTCGACGAGGCCACCGCCCTCGCCGGCGACGGCGTCGTTTCCCTCCTCGTCGACACGATGTGGGCCGAGCCCGGCTGGTACCGCAACCGTCGCTTCGACCGCGACCGCGCCGACTCGATCGCGCAGGTGGTCGCGCTGCGCCGCGCCCTGGACGTGCTGCTCGGCCAGCCCGGCGTGGACCCAACCCGCGCGGCGATCGTCGCGCACGACTATGGCGCGATGCACTCCGCGATCCTCGCCGGAGTCGACCCGCGCGTGCCGAACTTCGTGTTCATCGCCGGCACCCCGAGCCTGCTCGACTGGGCATTCTACGTCGCGAAACCGGAGTCGATGGAGGCGTACGTCGCCGCCATGCACGCGGTGGAGTTGAAGGACTACCTCGCCCACACCAGCCACGCCACCTTCCTCCACCAGTACGCCGAGCACGACTATTACGTGCCGCTGGCGAAGGCGCTGGAGTTCTTCACCGCGACCGCCGGTCGCAAGCAGCTCGCCGTCTACAGCGGCGCCAGCCACGCGATGACCGAGGTGCCCGCTATCCGCCTCGACCGCACCGTCTGGCTCCGCCGCCAGCTGAAGCTGCCCGCCGCCACCACTTCGTCCCCGTAGGCGAACGCCTCCGCCGTAGCGGAACGTTTCACGTTCCGTTCCGTCGCCGTCCACCGTCAACCGGCCACTGGCCACCGGCCACCGCTGCCCCACCTGATGATCAGTAACCCGCGGTCTCCGGAGTAGAAGGCCAGCGGAGTAGGAGGCAACGAGCCGAACCGGGCCCGGATAGTTGCATCCGCTCTTCTTGTTGGCCCTTGCTCCCCGTCACTCTCTCGTGCCGGACAGGAGCCTGATTTCTTCTTCCCCGAAAAGGCGACCGCGTCTCCGTGACGGGTGACGGAGCGGACCGCCACGGTGAACACCGATTCTACGGTGCTGCCCGCGCAAGTCGACCACAAGCAAGGACGCCACCGCGGCACTAAACCCTCTCACCCCCGGCGGCGCTAGCCACTCCGGGGCTACACCGTGACTCCACAGGCGATGCCGTTTGGCGTCGGCCGGGAGTCAAGACTTGACGCCTTACGGTGTCACAACCAAGCCACAATCTCCGCTTTTTCGCGACTCCGTCTCCCAGGCGCAATGGTCTTCACCTCTGTTTCCTTCCTGTTTTTCTTTCTCCCTGTATTTCTCGCCACGCACTTCCTCACCCCTGCGCGATGGCGAAACCTCCACATACTGGTCCTCAGTCTCATCTTCTATGTCGTCGGAGGAGGAGTATATACTTGGCTCTTTCTCTTCTCGATCGTCGCGAATCATTTCGGAGGGGTCAAAATCGCCGCGTCCACCGGTTCCACGCGCAAGACATGGTTGATCCTCACGCTCGCCGTCGACCTGGGCCTGCTCGGCTGGTTCAAGTATGCGATCTTCTTCACCCACTCGCTCAATTCGGTGCTCGGTGGCCTTGCCCTCGGTGCCATCCCAGTCCCGTCGATCATCCTGCCAATCGGAATCTCGTTCTATACATTCCAGGGCATGGCCTACGCGATCGATGTGTACAACTCGCACCATCAGCCGGCCCGATCGTTAGCGGACTTCGCGGTCTTCAAGTCCTGCTTCCCTCAAATCATCGCCGGGCCGATTGTGCGCTTCTCCGACGTCTCGGAGGCGATCGTCTCGCGGGCAGTCACACTGGAGGGCTTTCACAGCGGGTCGCTGCGCTTCGCCTGGGGTCTGTTCCGCAAGATGGTCATTGCCGACTCACTGGCCAAGATTGCGGACGTCGCCTTCAGCACCCCGCTCGTCGAGCGCGGCGCCGCCCTCGCCTGGGTTGGGATCATCTGCTACACTCTCCAGATCTATCATGACTTTGCCGGCTACTCCGACATGGCGATCGGCATGGGCCGGATGATGGGATTCACCTTCCCGGAGAATTTCGCCGAGCCCTACCGAGCGTCCAGCATCACGATGTTCTGGCGTCGCTGGCACATCACGCTCTCCAGTTGGTTCCGGGACTATCTGTACATCCCCCTCGGGGGCAACCGCACCGGACCGTGGATGACCTACCGCAATCTTTTCGTGGTCTTCCTCCTGTGCGGGCTATGGCACGGTGCAGCATATACTTTTGTTGTCTGGGGCATCTATCACGGGACGCTGCTCATCATCGAGCGAGTGGCCAACGACCACTTCGGGTTCCGTCCCTCGGGCGCGTGGTGGCTGCCCACCATCGTGCTCGTGATGGTGGGCTGGGTCTTCTTCCGTGCCGAGGACCTTCCCAAGGCCTTCGACTATCTGCAATCGCTCGTCGGTCGCGGCGGATCCACCCCCCCGCTCCTGCCGCTTCACTACTATCTGACCGCGGATCGGGTATCCATCCTGTGCCTCGCAGCACTGCTGGTCGCCACTCCGCTGGAGTGGGCGCAGGCGCAGCTTGCTCGCTGCAACCGCTCCCTCGTGCTCTCGCTACAGAGCAGCGGTGCCCTCCTGCTCTTGGTGTACGCCTCGATCGTGCTGGCATCGAACGGATACAACCCTTTCATCTATTTTCGCTTCTAGCATGAACCGTCTCCTCCGGGTTGTATCGATCGGCACCTTCGCCATCTGGCTGGTGCTGCCCTTGGTCTTTCTCGTGCGACCCCACCAGTTCTGTGAACCAGTGGACGAGAACCGGCGGCAGCGCGAACTGCCTGCTGCTTCGCTCTGGCTGAATCCACTGTGCTTCAGCACGACGGCAACCTCGCTGTGCGGTTGGTTCGAAGACCATTTCGGCCTGCGCGACCTGATGATCCGCACCAAGAACCAGATCGACTTCACCGTCTTTCGGAAGTCCGACAAAGTTCACGTGGGGCCGGGAGGGTGGCTCTTTCTGCGTCACTCCCTCGACAACTATGCTATTGGGCTCGAGAAACTCCCCCCAAGCTATGTCGACGCTCAAGTCGGCAAGATGGCGAAACTGGCAGCACACCTCAAAGCCCGTGGGATTCAGCTGATCGTTCTCACCATCCCACTGAAGTGGACGATCTATCCGGAGTTTCTTCCGACCTCTGCCCCGCAGCTGCCTCCGCTCGCGGATCGGCGTTACGACTACTGGCGAAAGAACCTGAGCACGAACCCCGCATTCGTTCATGTTGACAGCCTCGCCAGCCTGGAGGCGACGAAACAGGAGACGGATGCGTTCTATCGCACCGACTTCCATTGGTCCGAAATCTCCGCCCTGCGGGTCGCCAAGGACGTGGTGCGCACGGCCGCCACGCTCACCGCGTCCGCCATTCCGCCCAGCCGGTTCCACGAGGAGTTCGAGACCACGACCCTGCGTGGCGATAGCTCACGTTTCCTGCCAATCTGGAATCAGCCGTCGGAAGAAGCATTGGTCTTCAAGTACAAGGAGATCATCCCTCCGCAGGATGCCGAGCCCCCCTTCCAGATGGTCTTTCGCAACCCGGACGACAGCCTGCTACCTCCCACCGTCTTCCTCGGCGACTCCTTCTTCTGGAATCTTTTCTTCAGCGGATTCCAGCGGCACTTCTCCACACTCTATTTCGGGCATATTCAGCGGCCTTCCGCCAAAGACATCCTGCAGAATCCACCGCCAGGAACCCGTCTGATCGTCATCGAACTCCTCGAGACGAACTTCCCCATCAGTTTCGAACTCGACCCTTAGGATTTATGGAGGACGACCACAAAGCCGAGTGCCAACCTGCAGAGCTCGGGTCTTGGCCCCCGACGGAACGGGCTGGGTAATGTGGCGTAGACCAGGACACGGAAAAGAGGAAGCAAGAGCGACGAGGCGCAGCAGCGAGTGGATCCACTCCAACTCGCCCGCTTTCCCTACTTTCCACACCGGGCGAACAGCCCACGCGCTTTTCATCCACGGCCGCCAACCGGTTCCGCGCTGGACTCGCGGCGGGCCGTTTCCAGCGTTGCCGTGAAAACCATGCGCATCCTCGTCGCCATGTCCGGCGGAGTCGACAGCTCGGTGGCCGCCCTGCTCCTGCAGCGCGAAGGCCACGAGCTTGTCGGCGCGTACATGAAAAACTGGATCAACGAGGACAACATCGTCGGCGAATGCCCGTGGCAGCAGGACATCGACGACGCCCGCGCCTGCGCCGAGCGCCTCGGCATCGAGTTCCGCGTCGTCAACCTCATGCACGAGTACCGCTCGCGCATCGTCGACTACCTGCTGGACGGCTACCGCCGCGGCCTCACGCCCAACCCCGACGTGATGTGCAACCGCGAGATCAAGTTCGGCGTGTTCCTCCAGTGGGCCCGCGACCACGGCTTCGACGCCGTCGCCACCGGCCACTACGCCCGCCGGTTGCCGGTCGCCGGTCACTGCCCACCGCTCACCGTCGACCGCCCTTCGTCCACCGACAACTACTCACCGGCCACAGTCCTCTGTCCTCCGTCGTCCGCCGTCTGTCCCACCGTCCACAGTCCACCGGAAACCGGCAACCGGTCACCGCTCACCGTCCACCGCTTCCAGCTCTGGGAGGGCGCCGACAAGAACAAGGACCAGTCCTACTTCCTCACCCTGCTCTCCCAGGACCAGCTCGCCGCCGCGCGCTTCCCGCTCGGCGACCTCGCCAAACCCGAAGTGCGCGCGCTCGCCACCGAGGCCGGCCTGCCCAACGCGCGCAAGAAGGACAGCCAGGGCATCTGCTTCATCGGCCAGGTGCGTATCCAGGACTTCCTCCGCGCCTACGTGCCCGACGCCCCCGGCCCGATCGTCCGCGCGACCGACGGCCGCATCCTCGGCGAACACCGCGGGCTCCATCTCTTCACCCTCGGCCAGCGCAAGGGCATCGGCATCCCCTCCAACACCGACAACAAGGCCTACGTCGTCGTCGCCAAACGCTCCGCGGACCGCGCGCTCCTCGTCGACTTCGACGGCCCCGAGGCGCTCGGCCTCCACACCACCACCGTGCGCGTGCAGGCGCTGAGCTGGATCGGTGAGCCGCTCACCGCGCCGCGCGAGCTCGAAGGCCGCGTGCGCTACCGCGACCCGCGCGTCGCCCTTCGTATCGAGCCGCAGCCCGACGGCACCGCGCTCATCCATTTCCGCGAGCCGCAGCGCGGCCTCGCCTCCGGCCAGATCCTCGCGCTGCACGACGGCGAGCAGCTCCTCGGCGGCGGCGTGTACGTCTGAACGGCGGCCGGAGCCGACAGAAGGCAACGAAGAGAACGAAGCGGGGATGGACCGAGAGTTCGCCAGACGGGAAACGCCTTCCCCCGACAGGAGAACAAAGCCCGAAAAGCGGCGCGAACCCCTCGCTCCCTCTGTGCGTCCTTCTTCGTTTCCTTCGTTACCTTCTGTCGTCTGCAGGATTTCTGTCGAATCGACCCGCCTCAGCGGCGGCGGAAGCGCCGGAAGGCCACGAAGCCGAGCGTCAGTGCCCCGATCAGCGCCGCATACGTGGCCGGCTCGGGCACGGCCGTGAACATCACGCCGTTGACCGCCAGGAGGTCGATGCCGCCCGAGCCGGTATCGCCGTTGGTGTTGGTCGGGAAGTAGCCGGAGTTGGTCCAGCGGGTGAGGTTGTTGCTGGAAGCGTTCACATCGTTACCGAAGATCGAATACCCGAAGATCCGGGTGCCGGGGTTCACTCCGAGGTTGGCCATGGTGAAGACCAGGCCGGCCGCGCCCTGGCTGCCAAGCTCGTTGTGCGCCGTGTTCGCGGTGAGCGTGTCGCCGTTGGCGTAACGGAAGAGCGCGTAGTCCTGGGTGCCGATCACGTTGGTCGCGCCCCAGTTGCCCGCGACGCTGACGAGCGTGCCGTAGCTGCTCGGGCGGTTCCGCGCAAAATCCCAGCCGGTGATCGCCGCGATCTTGAACCCGTCGTGCACGCCCGCATCGCCGCGGTCCCAGACGCTGAACGCCTGGTTCGCCGCCGCGATGATGCCGCCGGTGAAGACGAAATCGAGGCGCTCGATGTTGCCGGTGTTCGTGGCGGTGCCGTTCGCAAACGTGTTGTCGGAGCCGAGGTAGAGGTTGTTGCCGAGCAGCAGGTCGGCGTAGTTCGTCTCGTGCGCGGCATTGAAGGTCGTGCCGGTGCCCGCGTACCAGACGGAGGAATTGTTGGCGGTGACACCTCTGACGGTGTTTCGACGGGCATAGGCCGCATTGGCCAGCGACGTGGCCTGATAGGTGGTCGTCGCCGTGGTGAAGCCCGTGATCGCCAGCGTGTCGTTGCTGAAGGTCAGTCCCTCGCTGGTCGAGGACCCCGCCGCGCTCAGCTGCGTGGTCACACCGGTGATGGCGGTCTGGGCCTGGAGACCGAGGGCGAGCGTGGCGAACGCGCCGAGGACAAAGGTGGAGGAGCCGAGTTTCATGTGGGGAGCGAAAGGGCTGGTGTGGCGGCTTCTGCGGAGCGGCACTGCGACCGTCCGCCGCTGCGCCCGAGGCGCTGTTGGCAGGTGGCCGGTCAGCGGCGGCGGAAGCGGCGCGCGGCGACGACACCAAGGGTCAGCGCGCCGAACAGCGCCGCGTAGGTCGAGGGTTCCGGGATGGCCGTGAAGGCGACGCCGTTGACCGAAGCCAGGTCGATGCCGCCCGAACCGGTGTTGCCGTTGGTGTTCGTCGGGAAGGTGAGCCAGCTGGTCAGGTTGGCGGTGACATCGTTACCGAACAGCGAATACCCGTAGACCGTGGTTCCGGTGGTCACGCCGAGGTCCGCCATCGTGAACGCGAGGCCGGCGACGCCCTGGCTGCCGGTCTCGTTGCGGGCCGTGTTTGTGCCGAGGATGTCGCCGGCGTTGTAGCGGAAGAGCGCGTAGCTCTGGTTGCCGACGACATTGGTCGCGCCCCAGTTGCCCGCGCTGCCGGTCAGGGCCGCGTAGCTGGTGGGCAGGTTGGTGGCCGAGTCCCAGCCGGTGATGGCCGCGATCCGGAAGCCGTCGTGCGCGCCGGCGGCGCCGCGATCCCACACCGTGAACGCCAGCCCCGCCGTCGCTGTGATCCCGCCGGTGAAGACGAAGTCGAGGCGCTCGATGTTGCCGGTGTTGGTGGACGTGCCGTTGGCAAAGGTGTTGTCGGAACCGGAGTAGAGGTTGTTGCCGAGCAGCAGGTC
>JAEXPL010000428.1 GCA_023446865.1 Verrucomicrobiota bacterium
CTCGGATCCATTCTTCCAGACGGAGCGCCTCGGCCTCCGCCAGCACAACCGGCAAACTTTTGCGCGACATCCGGCCATCCTGCTGGCTCCGCGCTTATGACGACCTATTTGTGGGACACTACACTAGGTTGGGGCGATGAAACGATCTCCTTGGACCTGCGAGAGCGCATCGTGGCCGCGTACGAAGGCGAGGAAGGCACGCACGAGGAGGTGGCCAAGCGCTTCCGGTGTCGGTGGGGATGGTCAAGAAGCTCCGCAAGACCGGCGAGCTTGGCGACCGCTACCGCTACTCCGGGCGCAAGGCCAAGATCCTACCACAGGATCGCGAGCGGCTGGGCGCACTCATCGCCGCGCAGCCAGACCTGACGCTGGGCGAGATCAAGGAGCGGCTGAACATGACCTGCAGCGTGCCCGCGCTGCACTATGCCTCGGCTGCGGTGGGACTGACCTCCAAAAAAGACGCTCCATGCCGCCGAGCAGGACCGTCCCGATGTTGCGGCGTCCCGCCAGAACTGGCGACAGGAGCAGAACGGCTCCGAGCCGCCTAGTCTTCCTCGACGAATCGGCCGCCAAGACGAACATGACCCGCCTGCGTGGCCGCGCACCGCGCGGAGAGCGGCTGGTCGCCAGTTGCCCCCACGGCACTGGCAGACGACCACGATGATCTCGTCCGTCCGGCTGGACGGTTCGAACGCCTGCCGCACCGTCGATGGCGCGACCAACAGCGCGGTGTTCCAAGCCTATGTGCGCGAGGTGCTCGTGCCGACCCTGCGTCCCGGCGACCTGGTCGTGCTCGACAACCTCCGCGCCCACAAAAACGAGGACACCATCGCGCTCATCGTCGCCGCCGGCGCGCAGGTGCGCTTCCTGCCCGCCTACTCGCCCGACCTCAACCCCATCGAGATGATGTGGAGCAAGGTCAAAGCCCTGCTGCGCGCCGCCCAGGCACGCACCCACGAGACCCTCATCGTCGCCATCCGCTCTGCACTCGACGCAGTCACGGTCGCCGATGCCAAAGGATGGTTTGCCGCTTGCGGCTACGGTTTTATTTAAATCGCTCTAGGGATCGGGGCGGTAAAGCGCGGAGCGTGCTTCACGCCGCCCCGCGCAACACGCGATCAGTTCGCCATCCGCCACTCGACCGGGACGTTGCGCAGCGGCACCCAGCCGTTGAAGCTCACACCGTCCATCAGCCAGATCCCGCGATCACCAGTCACCGTGTTCTGCCAGAGGATATCGACATTCCCGTCGCCGTTGAAATCCCCGGTTCCGCCCATGCGCCACGCGGTGGGCACCGTCATCAGCGGCACCCACCCGTTGAAACTCGCTCCGTACATCAGCCAGATCCCACACTCCCCGGTGGCCGTATTCTCCCAAAGGATATCCGGCATCCCATCGCCGCTGAAGTCCGCGACTCCGCCGATACGCCATCCGGTGGGCACCGTGAGCAACTGAACCCAACCGGTGCGGTTCACCCCGTTCATCAACCAGATCCCGCACTCTCCGGTAGTCATGTTCTCCCAGAGGATGTCGGTCTTCCCATCCCCATCGAAGTCGGCTGCACCGGACATATGCCACTCCGTGGGTACCGTCATCAGCGGAACCCAGCCAGCAAAGTTCACGCCGTCCATCAGCCAAATTCCCCGTTCCCCGGTGGTCGTATTCTGCCACAGGATGTCGGAACCTCCATCGCCATTGAAGTCACCGGTGCCTCCGATGCGCCATTCGGTAGGCACCGTCATCAGCGGCACCCATCCGGCAAGGTTCACTCCGTCCATCAGCCAGATTCCCCGCTCACCGGTCGTGTCGTTTTCCCAAAGGATATCGGCTACGCCATCGTCGTTGAAGTCCACTTGGCTCAAAGGAGTTTGCGCCGGGGTACGCCCCAGTCGCTCGTTTGCCCCCAGAATCCCCAGACTCATCCAACCACCTTCCGCGGTTCCATTCATCAACCGGACACCACATTCCCTCGTCAAAGCGTTTTCCCACGCAATATCGGAATAGCCATCGGCATTGTAGTCAGCCACGCCCACGATCCTCCAGTCGGCCCCCGCGGAACCCAAGGCCAACCCGGCGAGCATCGTCGTGCCGTCCATCAGCCAGATACTCGCCGCTTTGGTGACCTGATTTTGCCAAACCAGATCAGGTTTGGTGTCGTTGTTGAAATCTCCAATGCCCGCGATCTGCCACTCGGAGGCAACCGTAGCCACAGTCACCTCGGAACTCTTGGTCACTCCATCCATCAGCCATACCTTGCGCTCACCGGTTACGGTGTTCTGCCAAAGAATGTCCACTTTCCCGTCGGCATTGAAATCCGCCGTACCGGCGATCTGCCAGTCCAACACCATCGTGGCCATCGGTACCCAGACGATGCGTGTCGTTTCATCCATCAACCACAACCCGTACTCGCCGGTGATGGTGTTCTGCCAAAGGATATCGGTCTTCCCATCAGCGTTGAAATCTGCCGTTCCGGCGGTCTGCCACTCGATCGGAATTGAGCCCAGCGAGACCTCGCCGCCCTTGCTCGTCCCATTCATCAGCCAGAGCTTCCGCTCACCAGTCGCGGTGTTCTGCCACAACATGTCGGCACTCCCGTCTTGGTTGAAGTCAACGACAGGCAGAGTCTCGATCAACGGACGAAGGAAGACGCTATCCACGCTGATGCGAACCGCGGCAGACGGCGTGCCGATCGCGCTCGTGCCGGCCAACGTCCAGTTCTTGAAGCCACCTGCGAGATCCAAACCAGAGAGATCAATCTGCGCGGTCGCAGTCTGCCAGCCAGAACCTCCTGTGTTGAGCGTCAGCTGCGTCGCCTTCGACTCAAGATTCCGGTCGGTCACCACAAACGCGACTTTCGCCACGTTGTTGCCCGACTCCACGCGATAGCGAAGCATCACCCGCTTCAGCCGGGCGAAATCCGGCGCCGTCGAAAAGCATACATCAGCCTGACCTGCATCCGTCGACGGAGAGCCGATCTGCACGAAAGCCGCGCCGCTTTCGGTGCCTGTCGTGAAGCTTCCGCTCCAAGAGCCGCCGGCATTCAGGCCATTCGTCGAGGAGAAATCGTGGAGCACCGTCTGCGCGGGGGCAGAGGCAACCCCCAACAGCGAGGCGAAAATGAGCGCAAATTGGGTCTTCATGGATCGTCAGGCGAAGGGTTGGGGGATCAATAGGGGCGGGCTTGGGAGACGAAGGCGGAACCGCTTCCGGCACCCGCTTTCTGAATCATGAACGGCCGGTCAGGCGTCTGGATCGTGTAACTGGTCGAATCGGCTCCGGTACCGACCCGGCGCCAGCGCGGCGACGCCGCAGTCGTGTCGTAGTAGAAGGAAGCCCAGGCCGTGCCGTCCCAAACGGAAACTTGATCGGCCGATCCCACATTCTGGCCCGAAGTATTCGCGATGCCAACCCAACCGGAGAGGCTTTGGAGATTCAGCGTACCAAGCGTGTTCGTGATCGGGAAGAGCCCAACTCCGGCCGATCCGCCACTAAGGTACCGAGCCTTCAGTGCCGAAGCCGGCGCGCGGCCGATGTTTCGGAGCGTCACAGCATCGCCCTTGCGCGCGATCAAGACACAGGCGTCGGGGCGGATCACAAAGTTGTTGCGGCTGTTGGCGGCTTCAGTGCCATCCACGTCGCGTTTCCACCAGCCGAGCCCGGTGTCGTAGTAGAACGTCAACCAAATCGCGCCGTTCCACACGCTGATCGTGTCGGCAACCGTCGAGGAGGTTCCACCCGCAAGCTTGCCAGACGCCTGGCCGGAACCCTGAACCGGAAGGTTCGTACCAAACAAGGAGGCCAGCGTCGCCGCCGGCAGGAGCTCAAAGGTATCGCCCGTGCTACTCGAGGCCGTAATCCCGAGCGAGGTGAGATCAACTCCGTTGCTGAGAACAGTGACTGTGTCCGTGGTGTTTGCCGTCGTGGTCGAGATCTGCCATGTCGTGCCCGCCGCCGCTCCGGAAGTGATCCGTAGGAAATAAGGAGTCGCGACCGCCGAGAGACCGCCCGCCGTCCAACCAGCGCCTTGGCAACTGAACGTCGACGCACCAACCGTGCTGACTCTTCCGCTCGTCACGCCCGTGTTGGCGGGCTGGCCGGTCAGTCCAAAGAATACCGAGGTGATTTTCGGAGACTGCTGGGTGCCAGCCGCGATCGTGTAGTTGATGTAGCCTACGGGTGTCGTGGTGACACCCTGGGCGAAAGCTGCAGTCGAAAAAACCAGTCCGAGACCAACGGCAAGAACGGGGGCAAAATTGAGTTTCGGCATAACTTTATGGGGCGAGAATATTGGCGCACACGAATGCGCGACAAAGCTTCTTTGCGTTAGTTTCCTGCTAAGTTCAAGAGAGGACCGCAACCGACGGCAAGCAATCGACGGCGGACGGCGCTCAGTGATGCATGAAAAACGGGTTCACGTTGATCCGGCATCCGATTCTCGGTACGCCGGAGCTGGCTCGGCTCGAGTACCTCGCGCTGAAGCAATGCCGTTGGGCGCGCCGCGTGGCGCACGAAACACATCCATGATCCGAGCCATCTGCCTGGCCTGATCTCCGTTCGAACCTCCGGCTCTCGTCGCGTTGCGTTTCGGCTGTCGGACCAAAGCTCAATCCTGCTTCGCTCGCAGACCGGGGACCTTGGCAGCGGCGCGGACGAGGATCTCAAAATCCTTCTCGCCGCGGAAGCCGGAGAACGCAGCCGAGAAGAGCTTGTCGTCCGGCCCATAGATCGCGAGGCCGCCTTCCCAACCGATGAAGTCCTTGCGCATGATGCCGAACGGACCGTCGTCGAGCTTCTTCGCGAAGACCAGTTCCTCGAACCGGCCGGTGGCATAGCCGGTCGCGCGCACTTGGTTGACCTTGAGCGCCGCGATGCCGAAGACCCAGCGACCTTTGGCCATATCGCTGCCAAGGATGCGCCCAACAAAACGACCGTCGGGAGCGATCACCGCCACCGCCACGTTGCCGTTGCCGGACATGTCACGGTCGATCGGGTCGCCGAGGTACTCGGGCACCAGTTTTACCACTTCGTCGACTAGTTGCTGGGCCAGATCGGAACATGGTGTTTGGGTCATGGTGCGCCGAGTCGAGCGGGGCAGTGCCCCGG
Source organism: Verrucomicrobiota bacterium (assembly GCA_023446865.1). Classification (GTDB taxonomy): domain Bacteria; phylum Verrucomicrobiota; class Verrucomicrobiia; order Opitutales; family Opitutaceae; genus CAJCBL01. The sequence goes on from JAEXPL010000428.1 coordinate 5,104, forward strand.
CGTCGACGGCGAAGCGGCGCCAATGCATTCGCCGGACGTGCCACCATCCGATTGCAGGTCGCCGTATTGCCACGGCGCGTGCGGTCCCTCACGTTCCAGCCATGCGCCTTGAACACCTCGCGCTCTGGACGCCCCAGCTCGAAACGCTGCGCGATTTCTACATCCGCCAGCTCGGCTGCATCGCGGGCCCGCTCTACGCGAGCAAGACGCGCCCCTTCCGCTCGTACTTCCTCACCTTCCCCGGTGGCGGCCGGCTTGAGCTCATGGAGCAACCCGGCCTCGAACCCGCACCCACCGGCGCCGCGCCCGACCGCACCGGACTCGCGCACCTCGCGCTCACCGTCGGGAGCGAGGAGGCGGTGCGCGCCACCACCGAGCGGCTGCGCGCCGCCGGCGTACGCGTGATCGGCGAGCCCCGCCGCACCGGCGACAGCTACTACGAAAGCGTCGTGCTCGACCCCGACGGCAACCGGATCGAGCTCACGGCATGAGGACAGCTCACCGCGCCTTCGTCGCCAGCAATTTCTCGCGCGCCACAAGCAGCAGGTAGCCCGTGAGCAGTGTGAAAGGGATCAGCGCGAGCGCATCGGCCCAGTCGCCGGCATAGAAGGGATTGTGCGCACCGGCCCACGCGGCGATCCGCGCATCAAGCGGACCGAGCACGCCGGAGAGCAGCGCGATGATGATGCCGGCAATCGCGCCGCCCGCGATGTAGCCGGAGGAAAGCAGCACGCCGGGGCTCTTGTCGCTCTCGGCGGCGAGTTGCGCCTCGTCGAGCGCGCTGTGGCGCAGTTCATGGCGTTTCTTCCGGTCGACCAGCCAGCGGACGAGCCCGCCGATGAAGATCGGGGTGGAAGCGGAGAGCGGCAGGTACACACCGACCGCGAACGCCAGCGACGACACCCCGGCGAGTTCCAACGTGATCGCGATGAACACGCCGAGCAGCACCAGCGCCCACGGCAGCTGGCGGTCCAGGATACCCTTGATGATGTAGCTCATCAGCGTGGCCTTCGGCGCGGCGTACTTGCGCACCTCGGTGCCGTCGGGGCGCTTGGCGTAGGTGCCGTTGATGCCGGGATCCACGAGCCACACGGCCTCGCCGCGTTCATTCACGAGATACTTGCCCGCGGGGCCGCCCACGGTGTCGGTCTTGTGCCACGCGCGATAGGTCGCGCCATCGCCTGCGGCCTGCGGACCGGAGAGCTTCTCCGCGGGTGCACCGACAAGAGCCGTCGCCTCCACGCGCAACTCCGGGGCCACCTGTGCGGCCGGCACATACACAGCGCCGTCCTGGTTGAGCACGAGCAGGATCGGCCCGAGCGCGAGCGCCGAGACGAGCGCACCGACAAGGATCGCGTACTGCTGCAGCTTCGGGGTGCCGCCAACGAGGAAGCCGGTCTTGAGGTCCTGCGACGTGGTGCCGCCGTTGGACGAGGCGATGCAGACGATCGCGCCGACGGAGAGCGCCGTCACATAGGCCGCACCGCCGGTCTTGCCGATCACGAGAAAGATCAGGCAGGTGAGCAGCAACGTCGCCACCGTCATGCCGGAGATCGGGTTCGACGAGGAGCCGATCTCGCCCGTCAGCCGCGACGACACCGTCACGAAGATGAAACCAAAAACCACGATGAGCAGCGCGCCGAGGAAGTTCATCTCCAACGGCCGCGCGAGCGTGATCGCCGCCAGCAGCACCACGGTTCCGATACCGACAAACTTCATCGAAAGATCGCGGTCGGTGCGCGGCACATCGGCCGCCGCAGCCGCACGATCGCCACGCCCAAGCTTCAGGTCGGCCAGCCCGCCGCGCAGGCCGTGCCAGATGGTGGGCAGGGAGCGGATCACGCTGATGATGCCGCCCGCCGCCACCGCACCGGCGCCGATGTAGAGGATGTACGCGCCCCGGATCTGGTTGGGGTCCATGTCGGCGATCGGGATCGTGCCAGGGGCCAACGGACCGGCGATGCGTTCACCGAAGAACTTGATCATCGGGATGAGCACGAGGTACGCGAGCACGCCGCCCGCGCACATGATCGAGGCGATGCGCGGCCCGATGATGTAGCCCACACCGAGCAACTCCGGCGACACCTCCACGCCCGCCGAGCCGCCCTTGAACGGCGCGCCAAACACCTTTTCCGGCACGTCCTTCCAGCCGCGCAACGCCACGTTGAGCGTCTTGTAGAGCAGCCCGATGCCGAAACCGGTGAAGATCACCTTCGCTCCGGGCAGCTGCCCCACCCCGGCCTTCGCCGCCGCTCGCATGTCCTCCTGCGCCGATTCCGAGGCCGCGGCCCGGCTCTCCACCGAGGCGCCGGCGACCAGTACCGCCGCGCACGCCGTGCCCTCGGGGTATTTCAACACGCCGTGTTCCTTCACGATCAGCGCGCGCCGCAGCGGGATCATCATGAGGATGCCGAGCACCCCGCCCAACACCGCCACGAGCATCACGCGGGTGATCTCCAGATCGAAGCCGAGAATCAGGATCGCTGGCATCGTCGCTCCGAGCCCGAACGCGATCGACTCGCCCGCCGAGCCCGCCGTCTGCGCGATGTTGTTCTCCAGGATCGTGGCGTCGCGGCCGCCGAGTTTCGCCCAGCCACGGAACATGGCGAGCGAGATCACCGCCACCGGGATCGATGCGCTCACGGTCAGGCCGACCTTAAGCACGAGATAGAGCGACGACGCTCCGAAAAGAATGCCGAGCAGCGTACCCGTGATCAGGGCACGAGCAGTGAACTCGGGCAAAACGGTCGAGGCAGGGATGAACGGCTCGAAGCCGCGCGGGGAGTGGTTTTCGTCAGCCATGGGCGGTGGGCGGCTCCATTCACCGCAGGATCCATGCCCCGGCGCAACGCCGGACTGGCGCCCCGTAGGGCCGGTCTCCGACCGGCCTCCCGGCCC
>JAEXPL010000450.1 GCA_023446865.1 Verrucomicrobiota bacterium
CAACTCGAGCACCGTGCCGTAGGGGAGTGCGGTTGCGCCGGCGCAGCGCAGGTTACAGACCACCGACGGCAGGGGTGCGGGACCGGTGTCGGTCGACACGCAGCTGGCCAGCACGAAGGCGAGCAGGGCCAAGAGGAGGAGGGGAGTGGTGCGAACGAGGCTCACGGCGACCGGTTGAAGCTGGAGGGAAACCCGGCGGATTTCAATGCGGGGAAACCGGGGTGGCTGTACCCTGAGTCTCGCGACTACTGCCCGCGGCGGGCGTCGCGGCGGCGGGGGGCGGACCGGCGGGAATGGCGCTGCCGGTGCCGGCGGCGAGCGACCATTCCGGTTTGGCGAGGGTGCCGCCCAAGTGCACCTCGAAGGCATGGGAGAGCGGCGTGAGCACGGTTCCCAGGACGGTGAACACCGGGAAATTGCTCTCGCGGAAGGGGAACAGCTTCACGTTGAAGCTGAGGTTGCTGCTGGGCATCGCGTAGCGCCCCTTGCCTTTGATCTCCGCGTTGGGGCCGGTGACCTTGAGCGAGGTGAAATCGAGGTATTCGCCATTGAGGGCGAACTTCGCATCGGCATCCGTGAACTGGAGTGAGGTGAAACCGAACAGCGTGCCGCGGAGCACGCGGGAGAGCGCGCCGAGCAGCTCGATGTCGGCCAGTTCGGCGCCGCGAACCGCGCTCGTCCCCAGGCCTTGGAGCGCGTAGAGGTTCTCCAGCGGGCCGGCTCCCTCGAGGGTGAGGTCGAGCTTGCCTTTGTCGCCGAGACGCGTGGACGACTCCGGCATCGGTGGCGTGCCGGGCGGGGAGGTGCGGGAGCGGTAGTCGGCCCAGGTCCGGACCGTGCCCGCGAGGTCGGCGTTGCGGAGTTTGCCGGCGAACGACAGCTGCCGGTTGTCGGCCGGACCGGTGACGTCGGCCGAGCCGGTGAGCGGTCCGCCGGCAATCTCGCCGGCCAGCGAGCGGACGTGGATGTCGTTGTCGAGAAGGTCGAACGTGAAGCGTGCGTTCTCGATCGGAAACTCGTGGAAGCGGAACTCCCCGGGTGCGGCGACCGTGGCATGGATGTTCTCCCGGACGCCGGCGGCACCCCATTCCATCCGGCCGGCGGCAATGATATCGGGCGGTTGGGCGAAAACGAACGGCTCGACGGTGCGGGAACCCTCGGGCCCGAAGAGCTGGGCGCCCTCGGCGAGCGGCAGGGTCGACCGGAGGTCGAAGGTGATCCACTGCGGTTTCTTGGTGGTGGAGTCGTCGTGACGCGTGAAGGCGCCGGTGGCCGCGAGCGGGCCGCGGCGGGCGTCGAAACTGAGGAAATCGTAGTGTTCGGGCCGGATGAAGAAGGTGGCGCGGAGGCGGTCGAGCGGCACGCCGCGCAGGGCGACCGGGGCGATGTCGGCCCAGCCGTAGACGATCGAGCGGTTGGGGGCGCGCCAGTTGTTGCGGATGTCGAGGTCCGCCACGGGCGGGCGCTGGCCGAACTTGAAGTCGTCCCAGAGGTCGGTCCACCAGCGGCTGAACCAGGCGTCGATGAGGGACGGGAAAAAGTGCCCCTGCAGGAGGAACCGGTAGTCCTGCGTCTTCAGGTCCATCTCGTAGCTGCCGCGCACCTCGGTGTCGGGGCTGTGGAACACGAGCGGCTCGACGTGAAGGCGGTTGGGGTCGATCACGACCTCGGCCTCGGTGGCCGCCAACGGGGTGTCCGCGGCGATGCCGGCCCCGAGCTGAAGCGCGGCGCGCGCATTGCGGAACTGCCAGCCGGGCGCGAGATCGACATGGCCGCGGATCGTGGCGGGCTCGGAGAACTGGATGCGGGCGAGCAGGCGGCTCTTGCGCCAGACGGCGGCGCGCGCGGCGGCATCGTTGAGGAGTTCGGGGCGAAGGGTCGCGTCGAGGTCGATCTCGGCGGACTTGGCGGCGGTGTCGACGTCGAGCTTGAGATCGACGGGGCTTTCGCCGCCGACGAGGGCGGCGAACTCGGCGTTGAGCCGGGGCAGCGCGTCGAGCCGGATGGTACCGCGGGGCTGGACCAGCGAATCGGCCTCGCGGCGAACGGCGCTGGCGGTGAGTTCGATGGGCCCGCCGACCCAGCGGAACGGCTGGAATGCGATACGGCCGCTCGTGCGGGCCCACGGATTCGATACAACAAGACCCTGCGGACCGGCGAGCCGGGTGGCGGAGACGGAGAGGACGGCGGGATCGAGGCCGGAGGGGCGCCACACGGTCTCGGCGGCGAGGCGGAGCCCGTCGGCGGTCAACGGTTCGAGGCCGGGGGAGACGACGAAGCTCGCATGGCCGGCAGAGAGCTCGGCACGGATGCGGGGCGGGGTGTTTGGTTGGCCGGCGATGGCGAGACGAAGCCCGGCCTGTTCGAGCGTCGCGGTGTGGCGGAGCGCCTCGGCCGCCTTGCGCGCGAGCGCGATGTAGTCCTTGAGAAGATCGGAGGGCAGCTGCCGCCGTGGACCGGTTGCAGGGGGAATTCGCCACTCGACGGTGGCCGTGACGAAGATGTTTCCGGCGTGAAACGAGGCGTCGGGGATGGACCAGTTACTGCCCTCCCGCAGGATGGTGGCGCCGAGGTCGGCGACGATCGGTTCGCTCACGCCCGAGGGCGAGACGATCGCCGGGCAGTCGAGGCGGGCATCGGTGACCTCAACACGGCGAACATCGAAATCGCCGGCGGTGACCGCCCAGAGGTTGAGGTGCAGCCGAATCGCGCCCGCCCGAACCAGCGGTTCATCGATACCCGAACCGTAGAGGCGCACGTCCTCGAGCAGGATGTTGCCGTGGGGATCGAAGGCAGTGCGCCCGAACCGAGCCGAGAGATGGGCGAATTCCAGTTTCTTCTCGATCCGGCGGAGGAGGAAATCAGGGACCGAGAGCTCGCGACGAAACCACACGGTCGCCAGGAGAACCAGCGAGACGGTCAGGGCGGTCCAAAGCACCCAGCACGCGGAGGTGAGACACGCGCCACCCAGATTGTGGGCACAACGGCGGCACACCCGCAGCCAGGGTCGCGAATGGTTCATCAGCGAGGGACAGACAGCGTCGGCGGGAGCGGGTGCCGATGCCGGGATCGAAGGCGATGGACGAATGCGACCATCGCCGGGGGTGGATTACTTCAGATGGAGGCTCTCGACCTCGATCACGCGCTTGGTGCCCTCTTGGTTGAGGGTGCGTGCGGTGCCGTAGATGACGACGATCCGGTCGAGGAAAAGGTCGACCTTATCGGTAAGCAGCAGGCGGCTGATGTCGAGGTAGGCGAACCGGTTGCCGGTGGAGTCGATGAGCTGGAAGTTGTACGGGTGTTTGTACGCGATGAAGTTCTGCGTGGCGGCGAAACGGCCCTCGTAGAACCGCGGCATCGCGGCGCGGCCGATCTCGCCGGTGGCGGCCGGACCCGCAACGATGACAGCGGGCCGGGTGGGCGCGACGGGCAGGGAGGCGACGGGGCCGCCGAGCTTGATGTATCCGACGATCGGTTTCTCCACCTTGAACGAGGTGAAGTCGCCCGCGAGGTTGAGGAGGTCGGCCTTGTCGCCGGGCTGCATCGTCGCGACCACGGGGGCGCGGTGGTCGGCGCGCAGGTAGAAAAACGAGCCCGGTTTCACGTCGAGGTTTTTGCCGACGTCCTTGTTGTCGACGTAGAGCTCGTGCGGCCCGGAGAGCTCGACCGCCATCCAACCTGCGGGGGCCGGCTCGGAAGGGGCGGTGGCCGGAATCGGGGTCGTGCCGGCGGGCAGCACCTTGATCAATGAGGCGGACGGCTCGGGGCGGGCATACACGGACGCGTCACGGCCGAGGGTCTCGGCGCGTAGCACGGCGGTGGCGGCAAGGAACAGACCGATGAGAAGCGGGCGCAGGTTCATGGCGATGGAAAGGGGAGGAAGACTCACTCGGAGCGGAAAAGTTGCTCGGTTTCGTCGGTATCGAGGATGCGGGACCCCCGCAACGGCATTCCGCTGAGCTTGTGGAGGCCGATCTGGGCGCACTGGATGCGCTTCACATCGCAACCGATCGTGGTGAACAGTTCGCGCAACCCGCGGCCCCGGCCGTGGCTGACGTGGACCTCGAGTTCGGTCGAGGATCCGGAGGCGTCGGGGTGGAGCACGAAGACCTGTTCGGCGGCGACCAACTCGTCTTCGATGCGCACGCCTTTGAGCAACTGGGCGACGCGGCTGCGGGCGAAGGGCTGCTTGAGCGAGACACGCATGCGCCGCAGGACCGGTTCGGTGCCGCGGGCGATGCGGTCGGCCAGTGCGCCGTCCGAGGTGAGCAGGACGAGCCCTTCGGAGTCGAGGTCGAGGCGGCCGGCGATGAGGAAACGCAGGCGGGCGTGCTGCTTCGGGATCAGATCGAAGACGGTCTCGGGATGACGGCCGTCGGGAGTGCCGCAGACGACACCCTTGGGCTTGTTGACCAGCAACGTGACCTTGTTGGTGGCGGTGACGGCGCTGCCTCCGACGAACTTGCCCCGCACGTTCACCCGGTCGACGCCGGGGGTGACGCGTTGGCCGAGTTCGGCCGGCTTGCCGTTGACGGAGACCTCGCCGGCCTCGATGAGCGCCTCGGCGGCGCGGCGGGAGCAGATGCCGGCATCGGCGAGAAACTTTTGCAGGCGGACTGGTTCCATGGGGTTATTGGCGAGGAGATGAGGGGAGAAACCAAGCCAGAAACCGCAGGTTTCCGGAGCGGCGCCGGTGGACCCTGCCGATCGGCCGGCTTCCGGGGCGGTTCGCAGCCGGCTGGCTGCAGAAGGAAAACTTGCGCGGCCAGAAGAAGTGCTTATCGCGGAGGGCATGTCTGCTTCTGCCCAAGCGTCGACATACACCAAAGACCATCCGCTACTCACGCGCATCGTCGAGAATTGCGCCCTGTCCGGCCCCGAGTCGGAGAAGGACACGCGCCATTTCTCGATCGATATCGCGGGGAGCGGCCTGACGTACTCCGCGGGCGATGCACTCGGCATCTACCCGACGAACCGTCCGCTGGAGGTTGAGGAGATCATCGAGCACCTCGGCGTGACGGGCTGGGAGCAGGTCAACATTCCGCGCGTCACCGAAACGTTGCCGTTGCGCGAGGCGCTGTTGCAGAAGCTCTCGTTGGCGGCGCCGACGCGCAAGGCGGTGGAGCTCTTCGCGCAACGGGCGGTCGACGCCACCGAGCGCGCTCGGTTGGAGGCGCTCCTGACCCCCGACGCGGCGGGTGCGCTCGTGGATTTCACCGCGGAACGTCACTTTGTGGACTTGCTGATCGAGACTCCGAGTGCGCGGCTGGCACCGCAGGAGTTCGTCGATCTCCTGCGGCGGCTCACGCCGCGGCTCTACTCGATCGCATCGTCGCCGAAACGCCACCCGGACGAGGTGCACCTGACGGTGTCGGTCGTGCGCTACCAGACCAACCGTCGGGATCGCCACGGGGTGTGCTCGACCTTTTTGGCGGACCGCGTCGCGCTCGGGGAGACGCCAGTGATGGTCTTCGTGACGGAGTCGCACTTCCGACTGCCGGAGGATCCGCGGCGCGATGTGATCATGGTTGGTCCGGGGGCGGGGATTGCGCCGTTCCGGGCGTTTTTGCAGGACCGGCAGGCGACAGACGCGCCGGGCCGTAACTGGCTGTTCTTTGGCGACCAACGCCAGGCGTGCGACTACCTCTATCGCGAGGAGCTGGAGGCATGGCGGCAAGGGGGCCATCTGGCGCGTCTAGACCTCGCCTTCAGCCGTGATCAGGAGGAACGGATCTACGTGCAACACAAGATGTTGGAGGCTGCGCCGGAGTTGTGGCGTTGGCTCGAGGGCGGCGCGGCATTCTATGTCTGCGGCGATGCCAAGCGCATGGCCAAGGACGTCGATGCCACATTGCACCGAATCGTGGCCGAGCAGGGCGGCCTCACCCCTGAGGCGGCGGCGGATTATTTGAAGCGGCTGAAGCGAGAAAATCGCTATCAGCGCGACGTGTATTGAACGAGTTTGCGGGGTTTGGCGTCTGAGCATTGGTCCTTGCCAACCGATGCGAAGCCGCCGGAATCGTGCGCCTTCGTTTCCGTAATCCGCCCCACAAACCCTTCAAACATGAGTTTCACTTTCAACAAGCGTACCGCTGTCGTCACCGGCGCTGGTCGTGGCATTGGCAAGGCCATCGCTGAGGCGCTCGCGCGCCGCGGTGTGACGGTCGTTTGCGTGAGCAAGAACGAGGCGACCTGCGGTGCGGTGGCCGAGGGCATCCGGGCCGCGGGCGGCTCCGCCAAGGCGGTGGCGGTCGATGTGGCGGACGGTGCGGCGGTGGCCAAGGCCTGCGAGGCGCTCCTCGCCGAGTTCCCCACCATCGACATCCTCGTCAACAACGCCGGCATCACCAAGGACGGTTTGATCCTGCGCATGAGCGACGCCGATTGGCAGAGCGTGCTCGAGACCAACCTCTCCAGTTGCTTCTTCTGGACCAAGAATCTGGCTCGTCCGATGACTCGCCAGCGCTGGGGCCGCATCGTCAACATCACCTCCGTGAGCGGTGTGATGGGCAATGCCGGCCAGGCCAACTACTCCTCCGCGAAGGCCGGCATGATCGGCTTCACGAAGGCGATGGCCAAGGAGTTCGCCAGCCGCAGCATCACGGTCAACGCGGTGGCCCCCGGCTTCATCAAGACGGACATGACCACGGAATTCACCGGCAATGCCGATATTTCCGCCAAGATTCTCGAGGCCGTGCCGCTCAAGCGGTTCGGCGAAGCAACCGAAATTGCCGCCATGGTCGAGTTCCTCTGCAGCGAGGAAGCCGGCTACATCACGGGTCAGGTTTTTCCCGTTGACGGCGGCATGGCTATCTGAAACCCATCCCATAAATCCCACCAACCCAAACGACAATGGCCGACAAAACCATCGAACAGCGCGTCAAAGAAATCATCGTTAACCAGTTGAACGTTAACGAGGAACAGATCACGCCGAAAGCCTCCTTCCTGGATGATCTTGGCGCCGATTCCCTCGACACCGTCGAGCTCATCATGGCCTTCGAAGAAGAGTTCAAGGAAGAGCTCGGCGGCGAGATTCCCGAGGCCGAAGCCGAGAAGCTCCTGTCCGTCGGCGAAGTCATTTCCTACATCGAAGCCAAGGCCGCGAAGAAGCAGTAACGCTTCCCAACGGTAATTTTCCCATCTGAAGTCCCGACGTGACCCGTTCGGGACTTTTGCTTTCCTGCCCGCATCTATGGCATACAACCAGCCTCAGAGAAAAGTGGTCGTCACTGGTATCGGCGTCGTTTCGGCGCTTGGCCAGAACATCGGAGATTTTTGGGCCAGCCTGCTCGCTGGCCGTAGCGGTATCAGCAAGGTGACGTCGTTCGACACGACCGATTTCGCCTGCCAGATCGGCGGCGAGATCCGCGACTTCGATCCGGCCAAGTACATGGACCCGAAGGAGGCCCGCCGCAACGACCGCTACACCCAGCTGGCCGTCGCCGCCGCCAAGCTCGCGGTCCAGGACGCCGCCCTTGACCACACGAAGGTCGACCGTGAGCGCGCCGGTGTGATCATCGGCTCCGGCATCGGTGGCATGTCCACCTTTGAGGCCCAGGCCCGCAACATCATTGAGAAGGGCCCCCGCAAGGTGTCGCCGTTCTTCATCCCGGCCATGATCAGCAACATGGCCAGCGGCATCGTCGCCATCGAGTACAACTTCGCCGGCCCGTGCTTCACCGTCATCAGCGCCTGCGCGACCTCCACCCATTCGCTGGGTGAGGCCCTGCGCACGATCCAGTACGGCGATGCCGACATCATGCTCGCCGGTGGCGCCGAGGCTTCGGTCACGCCGCTTTCCTTCGCCGGCTTCTGCTCGATGAAGGCCATGAGCACCAACAACGCCGTGCCCGAGAAGGCCTCCCGGCCCTTCGACGCCGGCCGCGACGGCTTCGTCATGGGTGAGGGCGGTTGCGTCTTCGTCCTCGAAACCGAGGAACACGCCAAGGCCCGTGGTGCCCGCATCTACGCCGAGTTCGCCGGTTACGCGGGCACGGCCGATGCCTTCCACATCACCCAGCCCGATCCCGACGCCCGCGGTCTTTCCTCCGCGATGCGCCGCGCGATCGCCGACGCCGGGGTCAAGCCGGAGCAGATCAACTACATCAACGCCCACGGCACCTCCACGCCGTACAACGACAAGTTCGAGACCATCGCCATCAAGAAGGTCTTCGGCGAGTTTGCGAAGTCCATCCCGGTGAGCTCGACCAAGTCGATGACCGGCCACCTTCTCGGTGCCGCCGGTGCCGTCGAGGCTGCTGTCTGCATCAAGGCCATCGAGACCGGCGAGATTCCGCCGACCATCAACTACGAGACGCCGGATCCGGAGTGCGATCTCGACTACGTCCCGAACGTGAAGCGTTCGGCCAAGGTCGACGTTGCGCTCAGCAACAACCTAGGTTTCGGCGGCCAGAACGCCTCCCTGGTGTTCAAGCGCTACTGAGCCCGCGGTTTTCGTAAACCTCTTCGACAGCGGCACTGCTTCGGCGGTGCCGCCGTCCTGTTTTTTGAGGCGTGGTGGCGCCCGGATCGTGGCGGCCGCTCTGGCGGTAACCTGCCCTCCGCCGATCTCCCGGCCGAGCGGTTGACACCGCTCCTGCCCGGCGCACCCTCGGCCTTCCCCGGTATGAGCCACGCCGAACTCCATTCGCATTTCGACTCCATCGAGGACGCCATTCGCGCCGTCGCCGATGGCAAGATGATCATCGTCACCGACGACGAGAGCCGTGAGAACGAGGGCGATTTGGTCATGGCGGCGGGCAAGGCCACGGTCGAGCTGGTGAACCTGATGATCCGCCATGCGGGCGGCCTTATCTGCGTGCCCACCACCGGCCATCACCTCAAGCGCCTCGGCATCGAGCAGATGGTGCGGGAAAACCGCGAAACGCTGCGCACTGCGTTCACCGTCTCCGTCGACGCCGCGGAAGGCATCACCACCGGCATCAGCGCCTACGACCGCACTCGCACGATCCAGTTGCTCGCCAACCCGGCGACGCGGCCCGACGAGCTCGTGCGCCCAGGCCACATCTTTCCGCTCCAGGCGCGCCCCGGCGGCGTGCTGGAGCGGGCCGGTCACACCGAGGCCGCCGTCGACCTCGTCTCGCTCGCCGGACTGGAGCCGACCGCCGTCATCTGCGAGATTCTCAACGAGGACGGTTCCTGCGCCCGGCTGCCGCAGTTGGTGGAATTCAAGAAACGCCACGGCCTGGTCCTGATCTCGATCGCCCAGCTCATCGAATACCGCCACCGCCGCGAGCCGCTGGTCGAGAAGGTTGCCACGCGCACTTTCGCCTCGGAGTTCGGCCAGTTCGATCTCCACGTTTTCCGCAGCAAACTCGACGGCCGCGAACACCTCGCTTTCTCCATGGGCAACCTCGGGGCCGACCCCACGCTGGTGCGCGTGCACAGCGAGAACGTTCTCAGCGACGTTTTCCGCGGCACGGGCCTTACCGGCTACCGCTCGCTCACTGAGTCGCTGCACCGCATCGCCGAGGCGAAACAGGGCGTGGTGCTCTACATGCAACGTGGCCTCACCTTGGGCGCCTCCGCGGCCGACCCGGCGGCCGCGCCCGGCCAACCGCCGCCGATGGGCCTGCGGGAGTACGGCATCGGTGCCCAGATTCTGGTGGCTCTCGGTCTGCGCAAGATCCGGTTGATGTCCGGCACGGCCGCGCGCCACGTCGTCGGTCTCGAGGGCTACGGCCTGGAGATCGTCGAGCAGGTGGCGGTGTGAGGGGCGTGGCGGGGGGCTTCAACCCTCGCAAGCGGTTCCGTCTGCAGGGCATGCCGATTCGCCGCTCCCTGACCGGAATCGCGCAAGACGCGAGCGCCAGCTGCCGGCCCGGGATGAAGCGTCGGGCCACGTATCTTCCACCTTTCTGATTGCCAGTCCGGGCGGAAGCCGAACCGTGAACCCCTCTCGTTTTCCCACGGTTGTTTCCACGCCATGAGCCTCCAAGCACCATCCGCCCTCGCGATCGACGCCCGCGGCCTGCGTTTCGGCCTCGCCGCCGCCCGGTTCAACGCCGGCTACGTCGATGCTCTGCTTGAACGCTGCGTGGCCACGCTCAAGGCGGCCGGAGCCGCCGAGCCCGTGGTGGTGCGCGTGCCCGGCTCCAACGAGCTGCCAGTCGCGATCCAGGTGCTGGCGGATCGCCGTGAGTTCGACGCCCTGATCGCCCTTGGCGTGCTCATCCGCGGCGACACGATCCACTACGAGGTGATCGCCAACTCCGCCACGCAGGGGCTGCAGACCGTCGCCGTGGCGTCCCGCATCCCCGTGATCAACGGCGTGCTCACGGTCGAGAACGACGCCCAGGCGCGCGAGCGTTGCCACGGAGCGACCGACCGCGGCGCCGAGTTCGCGCGGGCCGCGCTCGAGATGGCCGACCTTTTCCGCAACCTTCGTCCCACCGCATGAGCAGTCCCATCCAACAACGCCGCGACGGCCGCATGGCGGCGGTCCAGTTTCTCTATTCCTGGGAGCTCAATCGCCCCGAGGACCTCGCCAACGCCCTCGAGCTCTTCTTCGCCGAGCAGGAGCAGCCGCGCGACTACTTCGCCTTTGGCGAGGAGCTCATCCACGGCACGATTGAGCACGTCGCCGAGATCGACGGCCACATCCGCGGTCTCGCGCAGAACTGGGACTTCGAGCGCATCGCCAAAATCGACCTCACGATCCTCCGCGTGGGCATCTTCGAGATGCTCCACCGCAAGGACATCCCGCCGGTCGTCTCCATCAATGAGGCGATCAACCTCTCCAAGCAGTTCTCCAACGCCGACGCCAAGCGCTTCATCAACGGCATCCTCGACCGCCTGAAGGACCAGATCGGCCGCGACGCCCGCAAAGGCGCCGACGAGTAGGCCGGCGAGCGAACAATCTGGAACTCAGGAAATCAGGAACGGCGGACTCGATGACTCAGATCAGCAACAAGGAGCTGAGCGGCCGAGTGATCGAGGCCGCCATCGAGGTCCACAAAGCGCTCGGGCCGGGTTTCATCGAGTCGGTGTACGAAAGCGCGCTTTGTCTCGAACTGACACGTCGCGGAATTACTTTCGAGCGCCAGAAGACTGTTCCGATCCTCTATCGTGGTGAACCGGTGGGCGAACACCGGCTTGATCTGCTTGTGGAGCGAGCGCTCGTTGTCGAGCTGAAGGCAGTGGCCGCGCTCGACGACATCTTCTTCGCCATCGGCCGCTCCTACATGAAAGCAGTCGGGGCCGAAGACGGCTTGCTCCTCAATTTTGCCACCATGCCGCTGACCATCCGTCGAATTGGTCGCGAATGGCATTCCAGCTCTCCGGACTCTTCCGTTTCCTGATTTCCTGAGTTCCAGATTTTCTCCATCTCCGTTTCCCGATGTTCGGCCTCTTCAAGAAGTTCAAAGACGGTCTCACCAAGACGGCGCAGAAGCTTGTCGCCAGCGTGGGCGGGCTGTTCGGCCAGAAGCCGATTGACGCCGCCACGCTCGACCAGCTCGAGGAGGCGCTCTACGGCGCGGACTTCGGCGTCGAGACCACCGCCGAGATCCTCGAGGAGATCCGTGCCGCGTATAAGAAAGACAAGAACCTCCACGGCAAGGAAGCCGCCGCCATCGGGGCCGCCGTGCTCCGCCGCGTGCTTGCCGGCTCCGAGGGCGTGCTCGGGCCCGTGGGCGACAAGCCGACAGTGATCGCACTCATCGGCGTCAACGGTTCGGGCAAGACCACCACCTGCGCGAAGCTCGCCTGGAAGCTCAAACAGGACGCCGCGACGGTCACCGTCGGCGCGTGCGACACCTTCCGCGCCGCCGCCAACGAACAGCTCCGCACCTGGTGCGAGCGCCTCGAGCTCGAACTCGTCGCCAGCCAGCACGGCGCCGATTCGGCTGCAGTCGCCTTCGACGCCATGGCTGCCGCCAAGGCCCGCGGCCGCAACTACGTGCTGCTCGACACCGCCGGCCGCCTGCACACGAAGTCGAACCTCATGGACGAACTCGCGAAGGTGCGCCGCGTCCTGCAGAAACACGATCCCTCGGCGCCGCACCACAGCTGGCTCGTCATCGACGGCAGCCATGGCTCCAACGCCATCGAGCAGGCCAAGGAGTTTCACCGCGTGTTCGGCCTCACCGGCCTGGTCGTCACGAAGCTCGACGGCACCGCCCGCGGCGGTGCGCTCGTCGGCATCTACCGGCAGTTGAAGCTTCCTGTCTATTTCCTCGGTTTCGGCGAACAACCCGAAGACCTCCAGCCCTACACGATCGAAAACTACGTGAAGGCCGTGTTCGGCCTCGAGGGCTGAACGGTATGGACGGAGCGGCGGCCTCGGCCCCTCGGAACCGGTATCGACGCGATACCGGCGGCGCGCAAGGTGGGGCTATGTCCGATTCTTTGGTGACGATCGCGACCTATCCGAATCCGGTCGAGGCGGAGATCGCGTGCGAGTTCCTCCGCTCCGAGGGGTTTGCGGCCGAGGTGGCGAACCAGGCGATGCAGACGGCGGTGCTCGGTGCGGGAAATCCGCTGGAGCGCATCGAGCTGAAGGTGCCACCGGACGAGCGTGTCGGCGCGTTGCGTTGCCTGAAGGAACAGCAGGCGGCCGTGCGGCTCCAGGAGGCGGATGCGGCGCCTCTTCCCGAGTCCGTGCCGGCACGGACCGACGGCATGTATCGGAGCGACTGGAATGATCGAGAACGTCTGGTCGAGCGTGCCTACCGGTGTTCGGTCTTGGGCCCGTTCATCCCGTTTCTCCCGTGGTACGCGTTGCTCTGCACGGTGAATGCGCTCACGCGACCGGAGCCGCTGAGCCGGTACCACTGCCGACGCTTGGTGGTCGCGACGGTCGTGAGCGGGCTGTTCTCGCTCATCTGGGTGTCTCTCGTGCTCCTGCTGGTGCTGCGGAACGGGAGGTAGGATTGCGCCGGTGCCGAGATCCGAATCGTCAACCGACGCCCGGCCGCCCACGCTGCGCGCATGGAACCTCCCGCGCTTGTGCTTCTGCTCGATTATCCCGAGGGCGAATGGCTGCCCGCGGGGCTGCGGCAGGGGGTGGGCGATGAGTTCGCCGCGCGTATCGTGCGGCTGATGGCCGAACTGCAGCTGGCGAATGCGCCGCAGGGCTGGCCGATGGAGATCCACGTGGCCCCGGGCGAGCGGGTGACCGAGGTCCGTCGTTGGCTGAGTTCGAAGCCGATCACGGTGTACGCACAGGTGGCGGCGCCGTGTGGGGAACGGTTGGCGCAGGTCGCGGCGGAAGCGACGGCGCGTCACGACGACATGGTGATCCTGCTGCGCAGCGATTGTCCGTACTGCGGCGTCGAGCAGATCGCGGCTGCGGCCAAGGCCTTGCTGGAGCACGAGGTGGTGCTGGGGCCGGCGACCGACGGCGATTTCTATCTGCTTGGCCTGCGGCGTTGGCCCGGCGGCCTGCTCCACGAGGTGAACTGGGGGACGAACCAAGTTCTGTTTGCGATCACCCGGCGTTGCACCGAGCTCGGGCTCACGTTCGCGTTGCTTGATCCGTTGGAGCGGGTGACGTGCGAGGCCACGTGGGATCGCGCCGTGGAACGCCTCACGGGCAAGAAGGAGTAGGACCGGGCCGCGGATCGGGGTAGCCGAAGGCCTTGCCTACCGGACGACATGCAAAGCGTGCCGCTATGGGGAGTGTGATGGCACGCAAGACCTGCGACGAGGAGCGGTCGAACGGGCGACGTGATCGGTCTCCGGAATTCGGATCCTCGACTCTCGTCTCTCGACCCTCGGCCGAATGCTCGCGCCTCAATTCGGGCCGGTGTTGCCGGGAGTCGGGATGGGTTGCGCGGGCAGATGGACTGTCACCGTCGTGCCCATGTCGGGCTGGCTGGTGATCGTGAGCTGGCCGCCATGGAGTTCGGCGAGGCGCGAGACGATCGCCAGCCCGAGGCCGGAGCCCTGTTGCTCGTGGATACGGCGCTCGAACTGGATGTAGGCGCCGATGTTGGCCACGTGCTCGGGCTTCATACCGCGGCCCTGATCGGAGATGTTGATCTCGGTCCAGGTGCCGTCGGTGAGCGTGCGCACGACGATCGGCTTGCCGGCGGGGGAGAACTTGCAGGCGTTGTCGACGAGCTCCTCGACGATCTTGGCGAGGTTGGATTCCGACACGGCGACCAGACCGGGTTGGAGATCGAACTGGAGATCGATGCTGCGGCCTGCGTCCTGCGCCTTGCGGCGGGCGGCGGCCTCGACGGGGCCGGCGATTGGAATGGGCGTGACCTCGCGTAAGGCGCGGACCCGTTCGGGCTGAACGGTCATCATCTCGATCTGCGCATAGACGAGGAAGTTCATGATGAGCCGATGCAGGCGCACACCGGAGAGCTTGATGTCGTTGCCGAACTCGCGGAGCTCGGCCGTGCTCAGGCTCTCGGACTCGTTCACGATCATCTCGGCCATGCCGATGATGCCGGTCAGCGGCGTGAGCAACTCGTGCGGCAGCATCATGGAGATGTTGCTGCGCAGCTCGGAAAGACGGTGCTCGGCCTCCTCGCGGATCGCCTGCTGCTTGCGGAGGCGCGTGCGGACGACATCGACCAGCTCGTGGAGGCGGAAGGGCTTCGGCAGGTAGTCGTCGGCGCCGAGCGACATACCGTGCCGCATGCCTTTCAGATCGGCGCGGCCGGTCATGAGGATGAACGGGATGTTGGCCGTGTTCTTGTCCGTGCGAAGGGCGGAGAGCGTGTCGTAACCGTCCATCCCCTTCATGTTGATGTCGCTGACGATCAGGTCGGGGTGGACGGAGCGGGCGATCTGCATGCCGCTGATCCCGTCCTCGGCTTCGAACACCTCGAAGTTTTCGGCGCGCAGGCCGAGAACAATTGCTTCTCGGAGCATGACTTCGTCGTCGATGACAAGGATCTTGGTCATGAGGGCTGGGCGGGGGAACGTTTGGACGCTAGCCATGGATCGGCCGGAACGGGAGCTGATTGTGTGCAAAGATGTATGAATCCGGGCCCAAGAATGGGGCTTCCCCCCGGCCGACCGGTCCTCTAGCACCTTCGGCGCGATGCGTACTTTACTCCTTGGTTCTCTCGTCCTCACCAGCGCGGCCGTCTGGGCCGCCGATCCCGCTCAACCGGCCCAGCCCGTTGCGGCCCCGGCTCCCGCTCCGGCGCCGGCCGCTCCCGAGGTGGCCCCTCCTCTTCCTCCGCCCGCGAAACTCACGGCCGAACAGGAGAGGCAGGCCTTCACCGCCTACGGGTTTGTCATGGCGCAGCAGATGGGGTTCGGCCAGATGATCAAGGAACTGCGGATGACGCCGGCCGAGGTCGACGCTTTCGCGCAGGGCTTGGCGGTCGCCCTCAAGGGCGAGCAGCTGCCGTTTCAGGTCGAAGCCATTATTCCCGGCGCACAGGCGATGTTCTCCGAACGCGCCCAGCTCGCCGCCGCCGAGCAGGCCGCCGAGGCCAAGGTCTGGGCCGACAAGAACGCCGCCTTCCTGGCAAAGGTCGATGCCGACACGACTGTGACCAAGACCGCGTCGGGCTTGCGTTACCAGATCATCGCCGCGGGCTCGGCCGAGAAGCCCGTCGCCACCAGCACGGTGCAGGCTCGTTACACCGGCAAGCTTTGCGACGGCACGGTGTTCGATGCTTCCGAGCGGCATGGACCCGCCCCCGCCGGGTTCTCGCTCGCCGGCGTGATCAAAGGCTGGACCGAGGGGCTCCAGCTCATCGGCAAGGGTGGCAAGATCCACCTCTGGGTGCCTGCCGAGCTCGGCTACGGTAACCAGGCCGGCGGTCCGCTGCCCGCGGGCTCGGTCCTCGAGTTCGAGGTCGAGCTTGTGGACTTCAAGTAACGCGGAGCAACACACCGCATTTCCTTCAGGTCAATCGGGCGCTCCAACCGGGGCGCCCGGTTGCGTTTGGGATGGCTCCGGGGGGCGGAGTCGTGCGGCGCCGCGATGCGGGTACTGCGCAGTCGTGGTACCGGGGCGGGCGTGGTCCCGGTCAGGTCTGCTCCTTGAGGAAGGACTTGAGGAAGGCGACGCTGCCGTTCATCTGCGCCAACCGCCGGGCCATGCCGGCGGCCACCGCCTTGTAGAACTTCGCCGCCGTCGCGGGATTGTTGTCGAGGAAACCCTGGAGCGTGACGTAGGGGATGATCGCCGCCTCGGTGCTTTCGAGCGCGGTGCCGGTGGTCGAACGCAGGCCCTTGCCGAAGAGTGCCATCTCGCCGAGGTAGCTGCCGGTGCCCAGCACGGCCACCTCCTCGTCGCAGCCGTCGGGCGCCTGCTTGGTGAGGCGCAGCGAGCCGTGGATGATGAAGATGAGGTTGTCGCCCGGTTCGTTCTCGTGGAAGAGGCAGGCTCCGGCGCGGAAATCGGAGCGCTGCATGATGGCTTTCATCGCGGAAAGCTCGACTTGGTTGAACTCGGCGAAGAGCGGGCACTGGTTCAGGGACATGGGAATCCTCGGGTGCGTGGCGTGTGGCGGTTGACGGATGGCGACCGAGCGGGCGGTCTACCGTACAGGCACGGTGCAATGGGAATTTGGGTATAGCGAGCGCCTTTTCCGACGCCGGATTCGTCCGCGGGCGTGGGGCGCGATGCGACCGCCGGCGCATTTTGCCGACACCGGTTTTGACCGCCGCCGCTTCGCACCCCAACGTGGCGCCACCCATGGAACCGAACAACACGAGCGCCGGTCGCGCCTGGAGCTGGATCCCCTCGCTGTACTTCGCGCAGGGCCTGCCGAACGTCGCCGTGGCCGCGCTCTCGGTGGCGCTGTACAAGAGCCTCGGCGTTTCCAACGCCGACATCGCGTTCTACACGAGCTGGCTCTACGTGCCATGGGTGCTCAAGCCGCTGTGGTCGCCGCTGGTGGAGCTGCTCGGGCGCAAGCGGCACTGGATTGTGGCGACGCAGCTGCTGATGGGGGCGGTGTTCGCCGCGGTGGCGCTGACGGTGCCCGGACCGGTGTTCTTCCGCGCGACGCTCGCGCTGTTCTGGCTGCTCGCTTTCAGCTCGGCCACGCACGACATCGCGGCCGACGGGTTCTACCTCCTCGCGTTGCCGGAGCACCTGCGCGCGGCGTTCGTCGGCGTGCGCAGCACGTTCTTCAAACTCGCGATGCTCGCCGGGCAGGGCGGTCTCGTCTGGTTGGCCGGCCACTGGATCAAGGGCGGCGCGGGAGTGGCGGTGGCGTGGAGCTGGGTCTTCGCCCTGCTGGCGGGCCTCTTTGGCGTGGTCGCGCTGTGGCACCAGTTCGTTTTGCCCCGGCCGAGTGGAGACGCGCCGTCGAGAGGCGGCGGGGCGCTGTTTGCCGACGGGTTGGCGGTGTTCGCAGCGTTCTTCCGCAAACCGGGCATCGGCACCGCGCTCGCGTTCATGCTGCTGTACCGGTTCGGCGAGGCGCAGTTGGTGAAGATGATCCAGCCGTTCCTCCTCGACGGTCGCGACCGGGGCGGCATGGGCCTGACGCTGGAGCAGGTCGGCGTGCTCAACGGCGGCTTCGGCACCGCGGCGCTGCTCGCCGGCGGGCTGCTCGGCGGCTGGGCGGTGTCGCGCTGGGGGCTCAAGCGCCTGCTCTGGCCGATGGTCTTCGCGATCCATCTGCCCAATCTCGCCTACGTCTACCTCGCCGTCGTGCGGCCCGAGTCGCAGGCGGCGGTGGGCGCGGCGATCGCGGTGGAGCAGTTCGGCTACGGCTTCGGGTTCACCGCGTACATGCTCTACCTGATGCTCTTCGCCGAGGGGCCGAACAAGACCGCGCACTACGCGCTCTGCACCGGCTTCATGGCGCTGGGGATGATGGTGCCCGGCTCGTGGGCCGGCTGGCTGCAACAGCAGGTCGGTTACGCGGCGTTCTTTGGCTGGGTCTGCCTCGCCACGATCCCGTCGTTCGCCGTCACCGCTCTCATCAAAGTCGACGACCACTTCGGCAAGCAGAGTGCGGGGTGAGGGGGCGGCGCCTGGACAAGGAGAATCTGGAACTCACGAGTTCAGGAATCCGGAACCAAGGGATTCTTGAAAGGTGGGCGCTGGCGCAGGACCTTGCGGGCGTTAATGGATTTCGGCCGGCGGTTTCACGATTCCGACCGTGCCGTCGGGTGCCACACGGACGACCCCACAGACGGGGCTGTCCATGATCAGGCCACCGGAATCGTCGACGCTGCTCTCCCAAGTGAAGGTCGGAGGTCGCATGAACGGCTCGATGATAGGGAGGCCATCGGCATCGAGATGGATTCGGTAGAGCATCGGATCGCTGAACATCGCTTGAT
>JAEXPL010000001.1 GCA_023446865.1 Verrucomicrobiota bacterium
ACATCACACTGCTCGCCAGCAGCGCAGCCTGCAGGGCGTGGTGCGCCTGCCCCGGCTGCTGCTGCGCCACGCGCCCGGCCGCCACGCTCACCGCCGTGCTCGAGACGATGCCCCCGGCCAGGCCCGAGAGCCACCAGCCGAACTTCGCGCCGAGCTTCTTGATCAGGAAATAGCCCGCGAAACCGACCGACGACACCATCACCACGATCAGCCAGAGTCTGTGCGGGTTGATCGCGAAGCGGGTGAACGCCTGGTCCGGCACGATCGGCAGCACCAGCGCGGTCACGATCAGGAATTTGAGCACCGCGAGAAATTCCGTGGTGTCGAGCACCTCGACCAGGCCCTCGAGCCGCGACTTCTCCGAGAGCAGCAGCGTGCCGATGATGCCCAACGCCAGCGGCACCCACGGCGGCGCGAGCAGCGCCAGCGCCCCGATGGCGAAGGTGAGCAACACCGCCGCCTCGGTCGTCCACCCGGTGCGGTTCATTCGCAGCTTCGCGAAATACTGCAGCGCCGCCAGCGCCGTGATCGCCCCCAACCCCACCGGCACCGCGGCGCCAAGCCCGAGGTTGTGCAGCCAGCCGCACGCGAAGCCGAAGAGGCTGATCAGCGTGAAAGTCCGCACGCCGGCGAACACGCGACCCTTCTGGGTGATGCCCGAGCGCTCGCGCTCGAGGCCGATGAGGAAACCAAGCGCCAGCGCGAGCGCGAAGCGCAGTTCGGATTGGTACTCGGTGGGAAACATGGGGCGGGCGGCGCGTGGCGCGCCGTCGCCCGCATAGTGCTCGTATCCGCGGCTCAGACAAGCCCAGTAGGGCCAGTCTCCGACTGGCCTCTTTGCGCGTCAGCTTCGACGAAGCACCATCTCCCACCGGCGCGCGCCGCCGGGTCGTCCCTCAATTCGCGCCGGCCAGACGGGCGCCGATTGTGCGCAACGTCAGGCGTTGCTTGCCGAACGGTTTCACCGCGCCGCGGGTCTGGGCCTCGAAGGCTGCGCCGGCGACGATCAGGAGCAAGGCGTCGAAGAGCGCCGTCTCAGGGCAGTTGGTGTGGTTGCGATCCGGGTGTGTTTTCATGGTGCGTCGGTTGGTTGCGCAAGCGGCCCGCAGACGGGCCGATCACGCAGAGTTCGTTTCGAGCATCGCGTTCGTTCTTTGCAGAGAACGCGCCAAGGCGTGATTTCCCTGCAACTTTTCCACGGGCCATGGGTGTTGAGGGCATGAAATCCTTTCTGAAGATCTCGCTTCTCCTTGGTCTCATGGTGCTTCTGCTTCTCGCCGCTCCGGCCATCCTCGGCCACTTCTGCGGCAGCTTCTTCGGCGGTGTGGTCGCCTTGGTCGCCCTCGTCGCGGTCGGCGTCCTGCTTTTGGGACTGGCGATCGTCGGCGGTGGGACGGCCCTCGTGGTCGGCCTCGCGCTCTTGCTGGCGCTGGCCTGCGTCGTAGTGGCGGCGCTGTTGCCGATCGCGCTGCCCGTGCTGCTCGTTGTCGGCCTGATCGCGCTGATCACCAAGCTCGCCCGCCGCAGCACCCCGCCCCCCGTGGCGGCGTGATCGCGCCACACGGACACGTCTCCGCGGTTGCCTCGGCGCCGCGGCGACGTCACACCCGGCGGCGATGAACTGGAAGGAGCTTTGCCGCCTCGCGCAGGAGACCGTGGACCGCACCCGGTCGCGGTTACCCGACGAGATCCGAGCCCTCGCCGAGAAGCTCCCCGTCTCGCTCGAGCCGTTTCCCGAGGGACCGATGCTGGAGGATGAGAACGTCGAGCCCGACATCCTCGGGCTCTTCGTCGGCCCGCACCACGGGCACGAGGTGAGCGCCGAGCCGGGCGTCCCGCCACAGATCCTGCTCTTCCTCGAGAACCTCTGGGACGAGGCCGACGGCGACCTCGCGACCTACCGCGACGAAGTCCGCATCACCTACCTCCACGAACTCGGGCACTACCTCGGCTGGGACGAAGACGAGGTCGCACGGCGCGGGTTGGCGTAGGCAAGGGGCCGCCGGCGATCGTTCATCGCGGATCGCCGTTCATAGCGAATCGATTCCTGTCCCGACGACGTAGCAAAGAAGGGCGGCCGCGTAGACGAGGAACCCGAGAGACAGATGGCCGAGTGCCTCAAAAAGCCGTATCCACCGCTGGGGCCGTTTCCGTGCCCCACGCCAAATGCATGCGAGCGAAAGAAGGCCGAGAAACAACGCTGCGCCGTAGTAGACGGGCTCCGGAAAGCCGCCATCGCAAACCTGCCCGTCCCGGATCCGCAGACGGTAGTCGGTCACCAACACGGCCGACAGCCCACCGAGGAAGAGGAGCCAGCCAGACAATCGAGGGAAGCAGTCAATGAAGCGCATCGGTGGGGTCAATCAGCACCGCGGTTTCGAACCCACCCACTGTCGGCCTCCTCTGACATCTGAAGAAACAACCGAGACGCAGAGCTAACTCCGCAACCAACACCGGCCGCACCCGCCACCGCGCCGACGAGATGGGCGAGGGGCACGGCGGTGAACGCGGAAGCGGACGCGACAAAGAGCGTCGCCCCGGTGGCGAGTTCGTAGGCGGATTTTCCGACGAAGCCGACCAGCGCGAACGCCGGCACCACCGCCTGAAGCCAGGAGCGCTCGCGCTTGGCGTCACGGAAAAGGCCGGCGAAGAACGCGGCGAAGAGCGCCGAATCGATTCCGGACAGACCGCGGTAGAACTGAAACTCGGGCGCGGCGAGCCACAGCGCGGCGGCAATCGCGAGCGCGCCGCCAAACACCACGCCCACGAACTGCCGCCGCGAGCGAACCTCCAGCAGCACGCCGAAGGCTGCGAAGACGATCAAGTCCCAGGCAAGATGGTCGCCGCCCCAGTGTGCCCAATGTCCGGTGATGAGCCGCCAGAACTCGCCGGCGGCGATCGCCTCGCGGTCGAATTGAAGCGCGGTGTCGGCGCCGGGCACCGCCCAGGTCGCGAAAGCGGCCAGCGACAAGGCAACGCTGAGGAGTGGCAGGCGGCGGGACATGGCGTTTTGCGAAGTCAATGGACTGAGTCGGCGCTACCGCCGATGCGGGAACCGTCCCTGAAAGCGCATATCAACTTATTTCACACCGGATTGAGCGCCGCGCGACGCCGTTCCCGGCGGCGGGCGAAGGCGGCGATGAGAAACAGCGCGCCGGGCACACAAAGGAGGTGGACGAAGGTCGATTGCCGGGAATTGAGCTGGATCACGCAGACAAAGAGGAGCCACCCGCCGAGCGACAGCAGACCGCCCCACAGTTCTGTCCACCATCCCAAGAGCAGCCCGGCAAGCAGCAGCGCAAGGGCGAGGAAGCCAATCTGGATTGTCGGTGGTTGCGCGAACGGGTTGGGCAGCCCTTCGCCGATCGCGAGGATGAGGATGAGGGCGACAAACGCGGCCCCGATCAGGCGGGCGATCCAGCGACAGACAACAGCGAGCGTCTTCATGGTGGTTCGGGGTTGGGGCCAAGGCTGACGGCTTCCAGCTTCCGGTGCAGTTGTTTTTCGAGGCGGGCGAGGGGCCGGCTGGGACGAAGCTGAGGGCCGGTCGCAACGGTCGCTGGGCGACCACCCTGGTTTATTCCTTGGCTGGTGTTTGCCTGTTGGCGTGAGCGAGTTGGCGGACCGGGCGAACGGACGGCGACGGAGCGCCGTCACCACCTTTCGGAGCCGCCGAAGCGGCCCGGGTCGGACGTGCGCCAACCCGGGCCGCGGTGTACCGCTTATGACTCTCCACGCTCGCGACGTTTGCGGTCCGCCACGCGCACGAGAGCAAAGG
>JAEXPL010000045.1 GCA_023446865.1 Verrucomicrobiota bacterium
CCAGATTCGTTGCAGCGGCTCGAAACAGCCGTGAATGTCGCCAATCGCGTACACCAAAGGCGCCGGGGAGGAAGGTTGCATGCCGTCGATGCGCGGAAACGTGCCGCGAGCGAGCGCGGCTGCCAAAAGCAAAATCGCCGCGACCTCCCCCGTCCGTCACGGAACCCATCCCCGCCCCCGAAGGCGCCTGCATGGATAGCCCCGCGACGCCTCGTCCGCGCCGGCACACTTTCTCCGCCGCAGCC
Source organism: Verrucomicrobiota bacterium (assembly GCA_023446865.1). GTDB lineage: Bacteria > Verrucomicrobiota > Verrucomicrobiia > Opitutales > Opitutaceae > CAJCBL01. The sequence continues at coordinate 246 of JAEXPL010000045.1, forward strand.
TCCGCAATCACCTTCAGCCGTGCTCGCTCCGGCCGAAGAGTGATCGCGACTCGACCACGATCCCTCTCACCGGTGGCATTGCCGGCTCGGCCGCCTGCCTCGGTCCAGCGCCTCCCTTCCGCACCTCTCCGCCATGTCACGCCAACTCACCCACGAGGAATACCGGCTCCTAGTCGAAAAGGCGCCGATCATGATTTGGCGCGCCGATCTCACGATGGGCTGCGACTACTTCAACGAAGTGTGGCTCGCTTTCACCGGCCGTACCCTCGATCAGGAGCGCGGCAACGGCTGGGCCGGAGGCGTGCACCAGGAGGACTTCGACCGCTGCCTCGCCATCTATACCAAGAACTTCGCGCAGCGCACCGCCTTCGAGATGGAGTACCGCCTCCGCCGCCACGACGGCGCCTACCGCTGGATCTTCGACCGCGGCGTGCCCTTCGCCGACGAAGCCGGCATCTTCCAAGGTTACATCGGCAGTTGTATCGACGTCACCGATCGCATCGAGGCGCAGACCGCGCTCAAGCGCGCCCAGGACGCCGAGATCAACCAGCTGCGCGGCTTCCTGCCCATCTGCTGCTACTGCAAGAAAATCCGCAACGACCACGACTACTGGGAACAGTTGGAGGCCTACATCAGCCACCACTCGGAGGCGCAATTCTCCCACAGCGTCTGCCCCGACTGCGAAAAGAAGTTTCGCGCCGACATGGGCCTGGAGTGACCGTGCTCCACCACCGCCGGACGCCAGCAATCAGTGTGGTGCGGGAATGAGGCGTTCCGGACAACTCGAGCTGCTCCGTCTTCGACTCTCCGCGACGGTGCATCCCATGCCTCCGATCAATGCCGCCTAAACTCCCGCCTTCACCGACAGGTCGACGGCAGTCGTGAAGATGTTGCCCCAGCGGAAAGCCTCGGACGATCGGTCCAGCACGAGCGCGCGCTGCCACGGATCGACCACCCCGGGATCAAAGCCCGGTTCGGCGAGGAAGCGGTTGGGCTTCACGCCCATTCGGGGATAACGAGCGGAAAGGACCCAGAAGTGAGGAGACAGGACTAAGGAGGCGGAGCAAAGACCGAAGCGCGCCGCCAAGGCGGAAGCGAATGTGGAAAACTGGAATTCAGGAACGCGATCGCCTCCTGGCTGCCCGCTTTTCGCTCCTCGTTTCTTGGCCCGAACGAGCCTCCAAACCTTCGGGCGCTCTCGCCAAGAGACGCAACGGTGCAGAGACCGGAGGACCGGCGACGGTCCACCGTCCACCGGTCACCGTCGCTCCATCGCCAAGACGCGTCCGATCTCCGTGGCCTCCCGCTCGGCCACTCCGGCGGCGGCGGCGCACTCGGGCCAGCAGTCGATGGCGGCGCGGACTTCCTCGATCACCGCCCGGGTGGCGCGACACTCGATCCCCTCACTCGCCTCGAGCCGTTCGAGGTGCTCGATGCTAACTTGCCTCCGTTCGCCCAGCACGGCGAGGCCGCGCTCCCGGAGTTGTCCGGAGGCGACAAACGTGAGGTCGAAGGCCGGACTGAGCCGCCACTGACGCTGGTTGGGATCGTAGAGAAAACCGTGGTTCTTGCCGTGGTCGTCGCGGTTGCTCGCACGCACGTTGAAGACCTCCCGCCGAAACGCCTTCACCACCTCCCCATGGTCGCGCGTAATCCGACGTGCAACGCGCAGCAACGTCTCGTAGTCGAGCTCGCTGCCGAGCTGGTGCGTGAGACCGGCGAGGCTGTGGTAATGGATGCGCGTCGCGCCCTCCCGGTCGAAACGCCGCACCGCAATATGCGCCCGGGGGCCCGTCGCGTGCTCGGTGACGAGCAGCCGCGACTCCGGCATCTCGATCCCCGCCGAGCGGGCGAGCAGCGCAAGCACCTCCTCGCGCAAACCCCGATCACGATCGCGGAGCGTGACGAAAACCGGCGGCGGCTCCATCCGTACGATGTGGGACCGGGCCGCATCACTCACTGGCGAGGGCCGCGACCGCCCGCACGAGGGGCAAGCCGCGCTCCTGCGGAACGCCATACCCGAGACGCAGGAGCACAGCAGCGACCACCAAGCCCGGAGAGCACGCTCTGCAGTGCGCTGTCGCCGTGCCGTATGCCGGATCGTAGACAGCGATCTGTTCCGCAGCGGGCCGGAAGAAAAGAAACGGGAGTCTTTCCCTCCCCTGGCGGAGCTCCCAGATCTCGCCCCGAACCGGCAGGAGCGCCGCCGCCCGAGCAACGGCCGCGCGCCGCGCCTCCGGAGACATAGCACGCTCCGACTCCGTTGCGGGATCGATCAGGCCCCGCTTCAAGTACTGCGACGACAACCGCGTGAGCGCCAACGCGGCTCGGCGCCGGATCTCCACCACGGACGACGAGACCACGGCGACATGCAGTGGGAACACTCCACAGTACTCGTCCCTCCCCCACAACATTCCCCGCCACGAGATGAGCGCAACAGTATGGGGGCCGTCATAGCTGGCCAGCTCAAGAGTCAACGGTTCCCCGCGCTCGGTCGGGTGTTCGGCATGGAACCGCGCCAAGAAAACCATCGTCGAGATGTAGCAGCCACGCGGCACATGAACAGCGTCACGGAAGGATGGCGGAGCCGAGTCTTCGGCCAGGCCGCGCGTGATGCCAGCCGAGAGAGACCACACCGCGATCACGACAACCGCCAACAGATGGAGGGCAAACCGGCTCGAAAGACCGGCGCCGAGAGACGGACAGCAGAGCGTCTTCATGGGGCGCTCCACGCCCACAGACGGCCGAATATTTCAGAAAAACGGTCGCGAACCGCCGTTTCCGGGGAGAACGTACCGGCGGAGTCCGACTGTCAGGAGAAGGCGGAAAAACATGCAGCATCGCCCAGGAGACTCTCTCCTCACGCGCCCCACACTCCTCTTTCGGTTGCGGGACTGGAACGACAGCGCCGCCTGGGAGGAATTTCACCGGCTCTACCGCCGGCTCGTCTATGGACGGGCACGCCGCGCCGCGCTCTCCCACGCCGACGCCGAGGACGTCGCGCAGGAGGTGTTCACGCGCGTCGCCGAGACGATCCGCGACTTCGACCTCAACCCTGATCGGGGCTCGTTTCGCGGTTGGCTGATGCAGCTGACACGCTGGCGCATCGCCGACAAATTCGAGCGCCTCGCACGGGAACCACGCCGAACGCCGAACGCCGCCCCCGGTTCCACCATGACCCGCACCGCGACGATCGAGCGCATGCCCACCCCGGAGGAGGACGAGGACGAATGGGACCGGGAATGGCAGGAACAGGTGCTGGCCGCCGCCGTGGACCGGCTCGCGCGCCGGGTGCAGCCCCGGCACTTCCAGGTCTTCGATCTTTACATACGCCAACACTGGCCCGTGCTGCACGTGGCGACCGCACTGCACCTCAATCCCGCCTCGGTCTACGTGATCAGCCACCGGCTCACCAAGCTGCTCAAGACCGAGGTGGCGAAACTGCAGCAGCAACTGGACTGACCCCGACTGGCCCGCGAGACGGCACCGATCGATCGGCTCACAGCGGAGCGTCGTTCTTGGGATCGGCGAGCAGGGCCTGAAATTCTGGGTCCAGCCGCAACGAATCCCAAGTCGGGTCGACCCTCAGCCTCGAAACGGTCAGCGAGCTCGGCACCCTCAACAACTGCCCCACGAGTGCGATGCTCTCCCGGGGGCGGCCCGCGGCTGCGTAGATCGCCGCTAGCTCGATCTCCCTGAACCAACGACGTTGCTGCTGCGCCGGGGCTCGCGTGGCTTCGACATACCGACGCCCCGCCGCGATCGCTTCCTCGTACCGCCCAACCCGCACGAGAGCAATCGCCAGCCGTCCGTCCACCGCCGAGGGGTCGACCTCGTCAATACCCTTCAATTGGTCCGCCAGTGCGAGGGCTTCGCTTGCAGCCGCCGCACCTTCATTTCTCCGCCCCATGCGTCGCAAAATGTCACACTTTTGCACTTGGATTTCGAAGCGACTGATGTCCCCCAAGTCGGGTCGAGCCAGTTCACTTTCGATGACAGTCAAAGCCTCTGGAAACCGCCGTCCCCACCAAAGAAGGGAAACTCGGAAACAACCATCCATTCCGGCAATGCCTTCGGGCGAGGCCGGCAATTCGCCTGTTAAGATGAAGCGCCCGTACGCAATACGAACGTGCTCGGCCTGCCCTGTGCGTGCCGCGACGGACCGGAAATCAGACCAACTCTGGTTCCACTCTGCTTTTCGGCGCAGAAACGAAGCTCCGAGGAGGAGGTCGAGACGGCATTGCAGGTTGTAGGGATCGAGTGCAGACGCCATGCGGCACCAGTTCTGTGACTCGCCCACTCTGCCCAAACCGCCAAGAGCAATCGAAACGAGCTGATATGCACCGGAATCATTAGGACGAGCCCGCAAGAACCTCTTTGCATAATTGAGTGCCCGAACACAGTCCTCCTCCACCGCATAGTAGTAATAGGCGAGCGCACCATCGCCGGCCCCACCGGGGACCAACTGGGCCGCCTTCTCCCCCCAACGCTTGGCTTCCAACCCATGCAACTGCCGTTTGGCGGAGTTGTTTTCCCAGTCCATCCGTACCTCCGTGTGGAGGTCCGAAAGCAGGGCTGCTGCAGGCATGAAGTCCGGCTCCAAGGCCAAAGCCTGCTCCAGTAGACTGATCCCCTTGCTAAAATCCTCCGCTCGGTTTGCGCCAATCTGATGCTGCACAATCGAAACTGCTTTGAGGAACAGGTCATACGCCCGCGGATCCTTCGCCAGCACCCGAACCGCATCTTCTCCGCTAGTGAAGGTTGCCTGCATCACCCGCGCTACTTCGCCTGCAACATCGCTCTGGATCGCCAGAACATCTTTGAGCTCCCGTTCATAGGTCTGCGTCCAAAGCAGCTCGTCGTCCCTCGCGCGCCGCAATTCAAGCTGGATTCGCACGCGGCCCGCCGCCCGGCGCACGCTGCCCGAAATCACGTTTCCGACGCCGAGCTGGTGGCCGATCTCGGCGAGAGGCGTCTTGCGCGCGTCGATTTGCGCCGCCGTGATCCGGCCGATCACCTTCAGGTCCGGGATCCGCCCGAGCGTCGAAATGATCTCCGCGTGCATCCCATCGGCGAAAAAGGCGTTCTCCGGGTCGGGACTCAGGTTCTCGAGCGGCAGCACGACGAGCGACTTCTCGGGTGCGATGCTCGACGGATCCGGCAGCGAAATCCCGAGCTGATCGGTCGTCGAGCGCCACCACCACAGGCTCGCCGCTCCCGCGGCGACCACGGCGATCGCAAGCGCAACGGTGAGTAGTACTCCGCGCCGCTTGGGTCGTGTCCGCCGTCCGCCCTGCAACCGCTGCAGGTCGGCCAGCAGCGCAACACCGTCGGCATAGCGGCGTTCGGGCCGCGGATCGCAGGCGCGGAGGATCACCGCGTTTAACTGCATCAACTCGCGGTGGTCGGAAAACCGGCCCAGGGCGGGGGGCAGTTGCGGGAACTGGCACCGGTCCAGCCCCATCGCCAGTTCGTAGAGCACCTTGCCCAGTGCAAACACGTCGGCCGCCGGCGAGCCCGGTCCCTCGGGCGGCATGTAGCCTTCAGTGCCGACCGCCGTGCGTGCCGCATTGTCCGTCGAGGTGACGAGTCCGATGTCCGCCAGCTTGGGCACCCCTCCGACCAAGATGATGTTCGACGGCTTGATGTCGCGGTGTACGAGCCCGTGGCGGTGCAGACCGGCGAGCACCTGCGCCAGTTCGAGGCCTATCGTCTTGCACTCTCCAGCCGGCAGCCGCCCGCGACGCGCACGCAACTCCGCCAGCGTCAGCGGGACGTAGCGGGCAGGTTCGATTGCCACACCGCTTTCGGCGTCGTCCGCGATTTCCATCACGTAGTAGAAGAAGCCAGCCGCGTCGTTACGCCCGATGTGCAAGAGCGCGAGTTGAATTCGTTCACGCAGCGAGATCGCCGCAAACTCCGTGAGTCCGCGGAACTCCCGTTCGAACGGGCCCGCATCATTGAAATGGTCACGCCGCACGATCTTCACCGCGCGATAGAGCCCTGTCACCCCGCGCGCCAGCCACACCTCGCCATAGCTGCCCTGTCCGATCAGTCGCAACAACTCATAGTCGGGGATGCGCGACCGATCCTCGGCACTCGTGATCGCATTCGGCGGAGCTTTCATACGACAACCGACCACTCGACGCACGCGACCATAGCCATTTCGCGGCGGCGGACGAGTCGGACTCCAGACCGGACGGGCCTCGAACGTCGACGCCAGTTGGCTCCGAGGCAAAGCCAAGGCCCGGCTCCTTGTGGGAACCGGGCCTTGGAAACCGAGCAACTGAACGACTGCGTCGTTCAGCCACGGGATGGAGCCGAGCGGGAGCTCGGCATTCCCTCGTATGATCAGAGACGCTCGAGCAGGATCTCGAGGGTGCGCTTGGTGCTCTTCGTGATGACGGTGCCGGGGCCGAAGACGGCGGCGGCGCCGTTCTTGAAGAGGAAGTCGTAGTCCTGCGCGGGGATGACGCCGCCGCACACCACCACGATGTCCTCACGGCCGTGCTTCTTCAGCTCGCCGACGAGCGCGGGCAACAGGGTCATGTGACCCGCGGCCAACGAGCTCATGGCGACGACGTGCACGTCGTTCTCGACGGCCATCTTCGCGGCCTCTTCCGGAGTCTGGAAG
>JAEXPL010000047.1 GCA_023446865.1 Verrucomicrobiota bacterium
GTGAGGATCATCTTCTCCTTGTCGGTGAGGATCATCGCCTGGAGCACGTTCACGATCTGCGCGATGTTGGCCATCTTCACGCGGTCGGCGTGGGCGTGGAAGATGTGGAAGTTGAGCGCGGCGAGGAGGGCGTCGCGGATGGTGTTCTGCTGGTAGAGGAAGCCGGGGTTGGTGCCGGGCTCGACATCGGTCCAGATGCCCCACTCGTCGACGACCATGGCGACCTTCTTCTCGGCGTCGAACTGGTCCATGGTCGCGATCTGCTTGGTGAGGTATTCGTCCATGCGGAGCGTGTAGCGCAGGGTGGCGAAGTACTGGTCCTCGGCGAAGCCGATCGAGGGGCCCTTGCTGCCCTTCCAGGTGTCGGTCGGGATCGTGTAGTAGTGGAGGGCGAGGCCGTCCATGAACTTGCCGGCGATCATCATCATCTTGGCGGTCCAATCGGTGTCGTCGCCGCTGGAGCCGCAGCCGATGCGCTGAATCTTCACGTCGCCGTAGTTCTTGATGAAGGTGTTGTAGCGGCGGAAATTGTCGGCGCAGAACTCGGCGCGCATGTTGCCGCCGCAGCCCCAGCTCTCGTTGCCCACGGCGAGGAAGGGCACGCGCCAGGGTTTGTCGCGGCCGTTCTGGCGGCGCAGGTTGGCCATCGGGGAGTCGGCCGGGGAGGTCATGTATTCGACCCACTCCTGCGCCTCCTGCACGGTGCCGCTGCCGACGTTGAGGCAGATGTAGGGCTCGATGCCGAGCATCTCGCAGAGGTCGAGGAACTCGTGGGTGCCGAAATGGTTGTTCTCCACCACGCCGCCCCAGTTGGAGTTGAAGATCGAGGGGCGTTTCTCGCGCGGGCCGATGCCGTCGCGCCAGTGGTATTCGTCGGCGAAACACCCGCCGGGCCAGCGCAGCTGCGGGACCTGGAGCTGCTTGAGCGCGGCGAGCACGTCGTTGCGGTAGCCCCTGGTGTTCGGGATGGGGGAGTCGGGGCCGACCCAGATGCCTTCGTAGATGCAACGGCCGAGGTGTTCGGAGAACTGGCCGTAGATGTGTTTGCTGATGACCGGGCCGGGCTTGGCGGCATCGACGAGGAGTTGGGCATCGGCGGCGGAGACGATCGGGGCGACAAGGCCGACGAACAACGCGGAGGAAACGAGCAGGGCGGGGATTCGCATAGGGAGAAAGGCGAGGATGAGGGGAAGGAGACGGAAAACCAACCGCCCCTTGCTTGACCGTCAAGTCAAGTGGCGAGCGGACGCTCGCGCGTGGGTGCCTGCGTACGGGAGCGTGGCCCGCGGCGCTGCTCGCACCGCAGGGAGCGCCGGGCGCAAAAAAAGCCGCCCGCGGGGAGGCGGGCGGCTTGGGAAGGGGAGGAGACTGTGAGCGAACTGCTCAGGTCAGCCACCAAGTGAAGTAGATGTAGCCGCCGACCACCATACCGAGCACGATGCCCGAGCCGACGATGTCGCGCCAATCCCAGCTGGCGCGGTTTTCGGCGAGCTGCTCGGGGGTGCGGGAGCCGTAGGTGAGTCCGGCGACCTGCTCTTCGCTCGGCGCGGGGGTCATCAGCGAGACGATGATGACGAGGATCGCGATCGAGACGGTGAGCACACCGGAGAAGTAATAGCCGTTGAACTCGCCGATCGCGCCGAACAGGCCGGTCTTGGCGATGGCGCCGCTCTTGGTGAGGGTCTGGATGGTGAGCTTCACCATGCCGGCGACAAAGCCGACGCAGAGGCCGGCGAAGGCGCCCTGGGCATTGATTCGCTTCCAGAACAGGCCGAGGAGGAAGACGGCCGTAATCGGGGGAGCGAGGAAGCCCTGGACGTTCTGCAGGTAGTCGTAGAGGCCGGTGTTGCTCTCCGAGACCTTCTTCATGATCGGGATCCAGACCAGGCCGGCAAAGACCACGACCGCGGTCGCGATACGACCGACGGTGACCAGATGCTTCTGGCTCTTGCCCGGGCGGAGCTTCTGGTAGATGTCGACGGTGAAGAGGGTGGCGCAGGAGTTGAAGAGCGAGGCCAGCGACGACATGAGCGCCGAGAGCAGGCCGGCGACCACGAGGCCGCGCAGGCCGACGGGGAGCAACGCCTGCACCATGGTGGCGAAGACGGCGTCGCCGAGGATCTCGCCGGAGCCATCGGTCTTGAGCGGGATGTGGATGATGCCCTTCGCGTTGAGCGCGAAGCCGATCATGCCGGGGATGAGGAAGATCATCACGGGCCAGACCTTCAGGAAGCCGCCCCAGACGGCGCCACGGCGGGCGTGCTGGATGTTCTTCGCGGCGAGGGTGCGCTGGACGATGTACTGGTCGGTGCACCAGTACCAGATGCCGATGACCGGCGAGGCGATCATCACGCCCAGCCAGGGGAAGTTGACGTCGGTGTTCGGGCGCCAGAGGGCGAACTTGTCGGCGTGCGGCTTGCAGCTCTCGACCAGTTGGTCCCAGCCACCGAGGTGGTTGAGGCCGAAGTAGGTGATGAGGCCGGAGCCGAGGAGGAGGACGAACGTCTGCGCCACCTCGGTGTACACGACGGCGCGCAGGCCGCCGAAGATGGTGTAGATACCGGTGAGGATGACGGTGACGATGGCGCCGACCCAGAAGGCATTGTCGGCGGAGCCGAAGGTGTCGGGCAGGAGCGTCTGGAAGACGATGGCGCCGGCGTAGACGGTGACGGCGACCTTGGTGAAGACGTAGGCGATGAGGGAGACGATCGAGAGGATCCAGCGGGTCTTGGCGTTGAAGCGCTTCTCGAGGAACTCAGGCATCGTGTAGACGCCCGAGCGGTAGTAGAAGGGCACGAACACCCAGGCCAACACGATCATCAGCCAGGCGTGGAACTCCCAGTGGGCCTGGGCCATGCCGTTGTTGGCGCCGGAACCGGCGAGGCCGACGATGTGCTCGGAGCCGATGTTCGAGGCGAAGAGCGAACAGCCGACCACGAACCAGCTCACATGGCGGCCGGCGAGGAAGTAGTCTTCCGTGGTGTTTTGGAACTTGGACGACCACCATACGATGCCGACGAGCAGCACGAAGTAGAGTCCGATGACAATCCAGTCGATAGGTTGCATAGGTGTGTTATGGGGAGAAAGAGACAGCGAGAGTCCTAGATCGGAATCACTTCGTCGAGAACTTGTAGATGATGGTGTTGGTGTAGGTTTCGCCCGGGCGCAGGACGGTGCTCGGGAAATTGGCGTGGTTGGGGGAGTCCGGGTAGTGCTGGGGCTCGAGGCAGAAGCCGGAGCGCTTCTGGTAGACTTGGCCGTACTTGCCGGTGATGGTGCCGTCGAGGAAGTTGCCGGCGTAGAACTGCACGGCGGGCTCGGTGGAGAGCACTTCCATCACGATGCCGGTCACGGGCGAGGAGACGACGGCGTGCGTGCAGAGTTCGCCGGCCTTGGGCTGGTTCACGACCCAGTTGTGGTCGTAGCCGGGACCGTACTGGAGCACGGTGTCGGGATCGTCGATCCGGGCGCCGATGGCGGTGGGCTTGCGGAAGTCGAACGGCGTGCCTTCGACCGAGATGATCTCGCCGGTGGGGATCAGGCCCTTGTCGACGGGCGTGGTCTTGTCGGCGTTGATGGTCAGGACGTGATCGAGGATGGTGCCGCCGCCGCTGAGGTTGAAGTAGGAGTGGTGGGTGAGGTTGGCGACGGTGGGCTTGTCGGTCTTCGCCTTGAAGTCGATGCGGAGCGCGTTGTCGTCGGTGAGCGTGTAGGTGACGACGACATCGAGGTTGCCGGGATAGCCCTGCTCGCCGTCCGCGCTGTGGTAGGTGAGCTCGAGCGCGGCGCCGCAGCAGCCCTTCACGGGCTTGCCCTGCCAGACGACCTTGTCGAAGCCCTTGGTGCCGCCGTGGAGCGTGTTGGCGCCGTCGTTGAGCGGGAGCTGGTAGGTCTTGCCGTCGAGGGTGAACTGGCCCTTGCCGATGCGGTTGCCGTAGCGGCCGATGAGCGCGCCGAAGTACGGGGTCTTGGCGACGTAGGCGTCGACGTTGTCGTAGCCCATGACGACATCGACGTTCTTGCCGGCCTTGTCGGGCACGAGGAGGGTCACGACGATGCCACCGTAGCTGGTGATCGTGGCTTCGGCGCCCTTGTCGTTGCGGAGGGTGAAGAGTTCGACGGGTTTGCCGTCGACCGTGCCGAACGGTTTCGAGGTGACGGAGGCGGCGGAGAGAGCCGAGCTGCCGAGGACGGCGGCCAGCGAAAGCGCGGAGGCGATTTTCATCGGGGTGTTCATGGTTGGGGATCTGTCAGGGTTTGGGAAAGCGGAGGGGATTAGTGAGCGGAGCCGGGTTGGCCGTAGTAGGCGCCGGGGCCGTGTTTGCGTTTGAAATGCTTGTTCAGCAGTTCGGGTTCGATCGTCGCGAGCTTTGGTTCGAGCTGCAGCGACATCAACGCCATATGTGCGATGCATTCGACGGCGACGGCCACCTCGACGGCGCCGGCGACGGTCGGGCGCCAGGTGAAGGGCGCGTGGCGGTTGACGAGCACGGCGGGGAAATCGAGCGCATCGAGTTTCCCTTGGGCGAAACGCTCGACGATCACGTTGCCCGTCTCCCACTCGTAGGCGCCGCCGCCGATCTCGGCCGCGGTCATCTTGCGGGTCACCGGGATGTCGCCGAAGAAGTAGTCGGCGTGGGTGGTGCCGAAGATCGGGATACTGCGGCCGGCCTGCGCGAACGCGGTGGCGTGCGAGGAATGGGTGTGGACGACGCCGCCGATGGTCGGGAACGCGATGAAGAGCCGGCGGTGCGTGGGCGTGTCGGACGACGGGCGGAGGTTGCCCTCGACGATCTTCCCCTCGAGGTCGACGAGGACCATGTCCTCGGGTTTGAGGGCGGCGTAGTCGACGCCGCTGGGCTTGATGGCGAAGATGCCCTTGGTGCGGTCGATGGCGGAGGCGTTGCCGAAGGTGAGGTTGATGAGCCCGTGCTTGGGCAGGGCCATGTTGGCCTCGTAGGCTTCGCGTTTGAGTTCGGTGAGCATGGACGGGCGGAGAACGGAAGGGGGAACCACTAATGCACACTGATGGACACTAATGGCGGAGAAATCAGAGGTAGGAGCCTGCTTGCAGGCGATTCGGGGACTTGATGTTTGCGTTGCGGGAATCGCCTGCAAGCAGGCTCCTACACGACGGAAGTCGGAGAACGGCGGCGGCCGGCTGAGGTCTGGCTTCAACTTCCCACTGCAACCTCAACCGGCGCGCAGCGCGACGTCAGGCGCGGATGCCTTGGGCGAGGTGGTAGTAGACCTCGTTGTTGCGGAGGGTCTGCTTGAACTCGCCGAGGGTGGTGTCGTCGTTGATCGTGACCAGCTCGATGCCGGCGATCGTGGCGAAGTCCTCGAGCATCTCGGTGGTGACGGTGTAGCTGTAGCCGGTGTGGTGCGCGCCGCCGGCGAGGATCCAGCAACCGCAGGCGGTCTTGAAGTCGGGCTTGCACTCCCAGACGGCGCGGGCGACGGGGAGCTTCGGCAGCTTCGGCGTCTTCACGGCGGTGACCTCGTTGACGAGCAGGCGGAA
>JAEXPL010000118.1 GCA_023446865.1 Verrucomicrobiota bacterium
TTGAGGAGCGGGATTGCTCTCTCGCCCAAGGCGGAGGTGCCGGTGCGCCGCCCGCGACGCGACGCGGGGCGTGAAGTGCCAGCGGACGAGGGACACGACGGCGACATGAAGCGGCCGGGACGGTGGAGGGGTCGTGCAACGCCCGCCCCGCCAGGCCGCGAAGTGCAGCCGCAGTGCCTTCGCCGTGCTGAACTAGAACGCTCGCACAGCGCCGGGCAAGCTGTCCGTGTCGAGGGCAGGCGTGGAGGGGTTCCATTTCAGGGGTGCCCCACGACTAGACCGTCCCGCAGGGCGCACGGCCGGAGGTACCGCCAGAGAGAGCAAGACGCTCCGGAGAAAAGGAACCGGTCCGTTCGTGCGGACATGCCACGCTGAACGTCCACGCCTGCGGTAACGGATGAGTCCACCGGCTCGGGTGAAGATTAGGGCGAGGCTGTTCGCCGCCGTCTGGGAGAGCGAGCCCGTTGGAGTTCATCGTGACCTCGTCCGGCCGGACAACGGCAAGTCCGTCCCCGCCAGTCGCGATGAGCTATGCGCGGAGCAGGACAATCAGGACGTTCATCGAGGTTCGCGGAACAGAGAACCCTTCGGAGCGCCCCGCGCCCCGACGAGACCGGGAACTCCGGTCGCCGTCTGCCCGGAGCCGGTCCGTTTGGCTGGTCCGTTGTCTTCATGAAACACGGGCGGAGCCCGTCCTCTCGGGTCGGGCGGTTGCGTCCGGCGCGGAGGCCGGGGGCGGAGTGGCGGCGCTGGTGGCAGTGGAGGAAGGAGTCGGCGCCGGTGAGAGCGCGGCAAGGCCACCGGTGTCGCGCCCCGAGCCTGCGAGGGCGCGATCCTGGCGAGTGGTCGTGCCCGGACGACGAGTCGCCAGAGGCGGCCGTGAGCGCGCAACCAAGCCGTATCCGACCGCAACGAAACCAGCGCCAGAACGACAGTCCCCGCGCCGGAGCGCCGGGCGCAACCGCTCGCGGTGCTACGCCGCTGAGGGTGTCAACGCTCTCACCAGCCGGTTCGCGATACGCTGGCCTGCTCTGAAGCGCGCGCCGCATTCGCCAACCCTCTTGATGCTTGTGGGCCTTCTGAGCTGAATAGTCGAATACTCGACCATCGATCGTTTCGCAGCTCCTGATCGCCGATCGTCCGCTCCACCACGTCACGATTTCCACGGAAGACGCTCCGCCTTGACCGCGGTAGCATCAGGACATGAGTCAACCCGCCCGCTCGCGAACTCATCGTTGGACCTGCGTCGCAGTGCTATCAGCAGCGCTGATCTTCCTCGCGGGGTTTGCCGCAGGCCAGTATTGGCCCGCAGAAACCGCGACTACCCACCATGCAGGCGTTCCGCAACTGCCCGCCAACGCCGTCTCCTCGTTGGTCGATTCGCCCCGCGCATCCGATACCGAACGTTACTCCGGTGCGGAAGCACCGATCGCAGACTCCGAGATCGCCGACCAATACAACGACCACGTCGCCCACGCGCCCGACGACATAAGCTACGCGATAGCGCTCTGCGACTTCACCCGCCAGCTCAACGCCGAACAGTTGTTCCTGTTTCTCGACACCCATGCGGCGCTCGAGAAACGCGAGAGCCAAGGCGCCATCCTCCGCTCCATCGCCCTGATGCGCCTCGCCCAACTCGACTCCCAACTTGCTGTCAATGAGCTCAAGGCTCTGCGTCAGCGCAAGCAGGGTTCCTCGGAGCTGCGCGACAACCTGTTCGACTACCTCGTCGGCATCGACCCCGCCGAGGCCGCCCGCTCGGCCCTCGCCTACGCCACCGACACCGGGGAATTCGAGGAAACCTTCGATCACCTCCTGCCCAAGATCCTCGATCAGGATCCGGATAGCGTGAACGACTTGGCGCAGTCGCTCCTCAGCGTCGACGATACAGCCCTCAAGTCGCTCGGTCTCTCCTGCGCCAAAGAGTATCTGGGATTCCTCTGCAAGTGCATGCAGCGCGACCAGGCGCTCGCGTGGATCGAGTCGACCGCCGCCACAACCGAGCAGCGCACCGCGCTCCTGCAAAGCGCCATCATTGAGCTCACGCGAACCAACGACCTCGACGGCGCGCTCCTCGCGTACCGTGCGCTTGGTGCCACCGCCGAGCCGGCTCTCGCTGGCGCCCTCGCCTCCGCACTCGTCCCGACCCGCCCCGCGGAGGCGTTCCAGCTTGTTGCCGCACTCGCACCGGGCGAATCCCGCACCGTCTGTTTTGCCGAGATTGTCCCAAAACTTCTTGAGACACAGGATCCCGCCACGGTCCTCACTTGGCTTCGTTCGCTCCCTGCCAGCTCCGATCTCGATCCGATCTACCCAAAGATCGCCGAGGCGCTCGACAAGACCGACCGCGCCCAAGCCTTCGCCTGCATCGAGTCCATGAGTCCTGATGCCAAATACCGGTCCGCCTTCCGCGTGCAGTGCGCCTTCGGTTGGCTTTCCGCGGATCAGGATCGCGCGAGGCAATGCCTCCCCCGCGACTTGGTTTCTCTCTGGGAGCAGGGCATCGCCCTCAACTCCCAAGTCGTCAATTTGATCCCAGGCATGGAGGGCAGCATCTCCTTCAAAGCCGTGCAAACGCCGTAGCGCGCCCTACCCGCATTCCGCGCCCCGCAGCGCACAATGTTCGCGCGGCCCATCCACGTCTGCCACCAGAGGCAGACGTCCTTTGTTGCCTGCGTGCAGGGAGTGCCCGCCTCACGGTCCAACCCGCCGCACCTCCGTGCGCGTGCCCTGAAGACGGGCGCAGAAATCGCTTCCCCTCCGCGACTCCGAAGTTCCATGATGCCACCCAACTCCCACACATGAAGTACCGCGACCTCTTCGCCCAGCAGGGCCTCTCGCTCGACCGCCTGCGCACCCTCGTCCTGGTCGACGAGGCCGGTAGCATCGCCGCCGCCGCCCCCGACGACCACACCCGGCAGGGGCTCTTCAGCCGGCAGCTCAACGAGCTCGAGCGCTTCTTCCCCGTCGCCCTCAAGCGTATCCACGGCCGCACCGCCCAGCTCACCCCCGCCGGCCGCGAGCTCGCCCTCCTTGCCCGCCAGTACCTCGATGCCCTCGAGGGATTCCGGCGAGCCTGCACGGGCCGTCCGCCCGAGCTCTCGCTGGCCGCCGGCGACAGCCTCCTGCAATGGCTCGTGCTGCCCAACCTCGCCCCCCTGCGCAACGCCACCCCCGAGTTCGTCTGGCACCTACACAACGAGCAGAACACCGACATCGGCCGCAGCCTGCTGGAGCAGGCGCTCGACTTCGGGCTGCTCCGTGGCGACCTCGTCCGCCAGCACCTGCGTAAGCACGCGCTCGGCACCTTCGGCTACCGGCTCTTCGTTCCGCGCGGTCTCTGCCCCTCGCCCAAGAAGCTCACGCTCACCGCCGCCCTCGCCGATCTTCCCATCGCCACCCAAGGCGACGACACCCTCTTCCAGCGCACCCTTGAGGAGATCCTCGAAAACAAAGGCTGGTCGTTCAACGCCCGGCTCTACTGCGACTCCTTCAGCCATGTCGTGCAAGCCGTCACCGGCGGCGCCTACGCCGGCATCCTGCCCGAGTACATGGGCCGCACCGAGGCCCTCGCCACCGCGCACTCCCTCCCGCTCGACGGCGCCTTCGCCCCCCTCCGCCGCTCCATCGTGCTCGCCTGGAATCCCCAGCGCCTCGCCAAGCAGCCCCTCCTCGAAAAAGCCCGCGCCGCCCTCGTCAAGCACCTGAGCCTGCCGAAAGCCTGAGCACCTCGGACGGTCTCCACGCGGCATCCCACTTACCCCCATGCCCACCCCCGACACCGGGTACGACTTCTTCGTCTCCTACGCCCGCCGCGACAACGAGACCGGGTGGATCACCCGCTTCGTCGAGGCGCTCTGCGCCGAACACCGGCGTTTCGTCGGCGGCGACCGGGACGTCGCGCCGAAACGCGAACTCAGGCCCTTCTTCGACAAAACCGCCATCGTCACCGGGGCCGACTGGCAGCACATCCTCGCCGAGGGCATCGCCCACTCGCAGCTCTTCCTCGCGTTCATCTCGCCCAACTACTTCACCAGCGAATGGTGCCGCAGGGAATGGCGAGCCTGGATGGAAGCCGAGATCGCCCGGCATATTCTCACCGCGGGCGTGCGGCCCATCTACATCGTCGAGGTCCCGGGCCTCACGGGCACCGGCCAGCTCTCCGACATGCAGCTCGCCGAGAAACTCGCCGGACTCTCCACGTTGCCCCCGTCGGACAAGGCCAGGCTCCTCGCCGAAACCCCCGGTGTGGTCAAACACCTCCGGCGCCGCCAGCTCACCCACAACCAGCCCTTCTGCGACGTCCACAGCTTCTTCGACGCCGGCCTCGATGCTCTCCGGCGTGACGACCTCCGCCGCGTGCTCGACGAGCTCGCCCGCGACCTCAACCACCACGCCGACCTCTGCGCTCGCGCCGACGCCAGCCTCACCACCGTCCCGCCCTACAACCGCAAGTTCACCGGCCGGCTCGACGAACTGCTCCTCCTGCGCGAACGGCTTGTGAAAGACGACCGCACGGGCGTCATCACCGGCGTGCACGGCCTCGGCGGCATGGGCAAGACCGAGCTGGCCTTCGCCTACGCCCATGCCTACGCCAGCGCGTATCCGGGCGGACGCTTTCTCCTCCAGTGCGAGGGCAAATCCCTCTTGCGCGACGCCGTGCTGGGTCAGAACGACTTCACCGCGCTCTTCCGCGACCGCATCGGCGACGAGGAGCGCAAGCAGCCCGGCACCTACTTCGCCGCCGTATTGGCCTGCCTGCGTGAGCGGATCGACCAGCTCGGCCACGTCCTGCTCGTTCTGGACAACGTCTCCGACCCCGTCCTGCTCACCCGGCAACAGACCGACACCCTCACCACGCTCGGCCCCAAGCTCCATCTGCTCGCCACCACCCGCCTCGCACCGCCCGCCAGCGGCAAGGGCAACTGGCTTTCGCTCGGCCAACTGCCCGACGACGACGCGATGGACCTGCTGGAAAAACACCGCCCGTTCGCGAATGACGTCGAGCGCGACGCCGCCCGGCGTATCGGCAAAAAACTGGGCGGATTCACGCTGGCCGTTGAACTCGTGGCCGCTTGGCTCGGAGCGCATGCGGAAAGCTCCAGCTACACCATGCTCGCCGAAGGGTTGGGCCTCGAGGACCTGGAGACGATCGCCGAAGCGGATGATCTGGAGCTCTGTCGGCACAATCACCAACGCCGCCTCACCGCCGTGCTCAGCCCGGTACTGGCAAGCTTGAAACCCGCCGAACGCCGCGCGCTGGAATACGCCGCGCTCCTGCCGCCCGACCATGTTGCCCTGCCCTGGCTGCGCGCGCTGGTGGTGGCCGACTTCCCGGAGCTCGGCCAACCCGGCCGACTGAGCGACCCGTGGACCGATCTCTGGCAGCGGATGGAAAAACTCGCCTTGTTCAGCCGACCCGACACCGAGACGACCGAGCCGCGCCTCCTGCGCATCCACCGGCTCGTACAGGAATTGGTTTGCCGCGAGTCGACGGAAGAAGAGCGATCCGCGCGCCAGCAGGCGGTCGATACACTCGTCGCAGAGCGCGCCGCCGCACTGGAGAAGGAGACCCACTGGGACGACGCCCGCTGGGAACTGGAGCCATTTGGCGCTCTCGCCGGGCTATGGGCCGAGACCCAACACCCGCAAGCCGCACAGTTACTCAGCCACGCGGGCCAACGCTGGCACGCACTCGCAGAGTGGGAAAAAGCCGAACCGCTCTTCCGACACGCTCTCGCCATCAATGAGCAGAGCTACGGAGCCAACCACCCTTCGGTCGCAACAGATCTCAACAATCTGGCCCAGTTGCTTGATGCCACCAATCGGTTCGAGGAGGCCGAACCGCTCATGCGCCGCGCTCTCGCCATCGATGAGCTAAGCTACGGGGAGAACCACCCTTCGGTCGCAACAGATCTCAACAATCTGGCAGGATTGCTTCAGACCACCAACCGGCTCGCGGAGGCCGAACCGCTTATGCGCCGCGCTCTCGCCATCGATGAGCAAAGCTACGGGGAGAACCACCCTGCCGTCGCCAGAGTTCTCAACAATCTGGCCCAATTGCTTGATGCCACCAATCGGTTCGAGGAGGCCGAATCGCTTATGCGCCGCGCTCTCGCCATCGATGAGCTAAGCTACGGAGCCAACCACCCGTCTGTCGCCAGAGATCTCAGCAATCTGGCCCAGTTGCTTCAGGCCACCAACCGGCTCGCAGAGGCCGAACCGCTCATGCGCCGCGCCCTCGCCATCGATGAGCTGAGCTACGGAGCCAACCACCCTTCGGTCGCCAACCGGCTCAACAATCTGGCCCTGTTGCTTCATGCCACCAACCGGCGCACAGAGGCCGAACCACCCATGCGTCGCGCTCTGGAAATATACCTCAATTTCACCCGGGCCACCGGTCATCCGCATCCGTATCTGAATACCGCCATCCACAACTATGACGGTTTGCTCATGGCCATGGGGCAAAGCGAAGACCAAATGCTCGCCACCCTGCGCGAGATAGCACCGGAACTATTTGAGGAGTCCGATCCTGGGCCGGCACCATCATAGGCGGTCGATCAGCAGGAGATGGAGCCCAACCCGCTGGCGCTTGTCGCAGAAATGGAGGCCAGCCCAGCCATAATCGAGGAGATCCTCCATCGCCTTCCAAAAGACGACCCTGCGCTTTTTCAGGTTTTCACGCAAATGAAGCAGCGTGAACAGGAGTAATCAGGCCCGCTTCCGCAACGCCAGCGGCCAAGCGCCACCGCCCGCCGACCTCCGTGCCCGAATCCCCGTTCTCTACTGTTTCACCAGAGTAGATTGTGCGCGCACCTCAGTGTTTCAGCTTCACGATCACCAGCCCGGCCTCAGCGAGAATGCCGGCATATCCGGTTATGGCCTTCCGATCATAGCCCTTGATCTTCTCGCTAAGCCGAGCCCACGGCACCAAGCAGGGCGTGAGTTTCTTCTCCACATCCTTCGTCTCGCCATAGCGCCAGCCGGAGCGCAGCCGCTCCAGGTTCCAACGGGCGTGCTCGCGCTCCGCCATCCGATCCAGTTCGTCCTGCGGGAAGTCCTTCACGGCAGCGTCCGTAGCTTCAGCCTGCGGGACCACAACGTAGCCTTCCGTCGCCAAGATCCGGACGGTCGCCGACACCTGATCGCGGTTCGACTCCTTCAGATCCTCGCGCAGCTCGGCCCACTTCGTCCGTACCGGATCAAGCGGGGTATAGAGATTGTCGGCCAGATAGGCTTCGTGTACCATTTTCCCAAGCGCATCCAGTTGCCCCTCGGCCAGCGACGTCTTCTCCGGTGCGAGCAACGCCTCCAGCGCCAACGCATCCGCCAGCGCCTGCGGCAATGGTGTGACGTTACGCGACGGCTCGCACCACACCGGATCGTTCGCCAACTCGTCCGCCGTGCCGCCGGTGCCGGTGATCACGATCACCCGCGCGCCAAGTACAATTGCCAGCCGATAGCCGAAGGCCTCGGTATCTCCACCGCCCAGCCCGAGCAACGTCACCCGCTTCGGCTCAATCCCCGCTGCGAGCAATTCCGTCCACACGCGCAGGCAGTCCGCCAAAGCGGCGTCGCCCGCACCTGCATAGTGGCGCACCGGAATCTGGCGCCCCGCGGCCACGGCGACCTCGGCGGCGAGCTTGGCCACTCCACCGGTCCCGAATGCCACGACCGTGCCGCTAAACTTCTTCAACGCGCTATCGAGCAAGTCGCGGCACGCCGCCGCCTTTGGCTCCGGCAGCGCCCCACCCTCGCCAAGCACCAGCGCCACAGGCTCGGGAAAAACCACGTTCGCGCCGGATGCCACCACTGATGTCTCGCTACAGCGCTCTTTCGGGAAACGAACCCGACGCACGAGTTGGAGCACGCCCAGCCACAGCGCGATCTCGCGCTGGCACTCCGGCTCGCCGCACACCGGCAGATCGCCGACGGCATCGGCGATCTCGTCGCTGCGCCGCACCGCCAGCGCCCCGCACAGAAACGACTCCCGTGCCTCGACGCGCTGCCGTGGCTCCGCGGCCAAGAACAGACGCAACCACGCCGCGCGGAAATGGTCCGGCACACGAATCACGCCGACCTCCCGTTTCCGGTCGTAGCGGGCGAGCGCCTCGCGCATGACCGCAGCAAGCAGCGTCGCCAACTTCTGCACGCCGATCTTAGGCCCTTGGGTGCGCAGGAGGCCGGTAAGCACCGCGGGATCTGCAGGCTCAATCGCATAAGCCTTCTCGTAGGCCTCCGCCGCTCCGGCATCGCCCACCGCCTCCAATACTGTTGCGAGTCGCCGCTGTGCCTTGAAGGACCGCGGCGCGCGTTCACATGCTCGCTTCAGCCAGCGCCGACCTTCGCTCAAGACCTCGGAATTGGCCACGGCGACGCCGAAGCGGCACAGCGCGCTTCCGCCCACGCTCTGCAACTCCACCGGCAACTCATCGCCGGCCGCCAACGACGCCGCGAATTCACGCGCGATCGACGCCGCCACGGCCCAATTGCCGCCGGCCAGCGCCAGACGCACCTGGCGCAGAACCACCTCGGCATTGCCCGGTTCGTTCCGTCGCAGCGAAGAGAGCAGTACCCGCTCCTTCGCTTCGGTCTTCTCATCCAGAACCGCGCCGACCTGCACCTGGCGCTCGTCGATCTCCCGGGCCAGTCGCTGCAACCCAGCATCGACACTCTCCAATTGCGCCGCCAGCCGCGCCTGCTCGCGTTTCAAAGGTTCGGGCAGCGGACACGGGCTCTTGTACACCCGGTCGTGGTCGACGGTCGACTGGGCGTGCTGCAACCACGTGCGCACCTGGATCTCCGCTGCCGTCCCACCAAATCCCGCGGGCCAATCCGCCGGGCCGCCGGCTTGCAGCCGGATCACGTAGTGCACCGAACGGTAGCCGAATTCCGCCGTGCGCAGCCGCGAGACCGTGTCGACGCTGTTGTCCTTGTCCACGACGAAGAGTGCCTTGATCCGCGCCCCGACAGCGGCGACCTCCGCGTCGCTTCCCACCACAACACGGATGCCACACAGGTCGGTGATCTGTTTCCGCGGATCGGTGTACTTCGCCTTGCGCAGGATCTTCTCCGCGAACGAGGCCACCGTCTTCGCACGCCCTTCGACCAGCGCCTGCGGCACCAGCGGTTTCAGTTCCCCTCGCAGGTATTCGATCAGCCGGCCGACCGCAGTCTGATAGTCCGGCCTCACCGACCGGTACCAGGCGACCTCCTTGTCGAGTAAAGCGTCCTGCGCAGTCGCCTCGGACGCTGGCATCGAGCCCAACCGCTTCACCAACGCTCGCGTCGCGTCCGCAAGTTCCCGTTGCAGGAGATCGCCGACGGCAACCCAGGCAAAATCGTCGTGATCCTCGTCAAGGCGGAGTTCCCCCCTGCAGCACGTGGCGGCAAAGGCCACGTTCCGGATCGGCTTGCCATCGGCGAGTCCCGGCACTTCGCACCACGCCACGCCCGCCTCGATCTCGAGTCCTGTCTCCTCTCGGACCTCGCGGCACACGGCAGCGGCGAGGGTCTCGCCCTCGGCGACTTTTCCCCCGGGCAATTCCCAATGCCCGATCCAGTGCATATTGATGGCACTGCGGCGGAGCAACAGGACGTGGCCCTTGGCATCGGTGATGACGGCGCGGACAGAGATTTCGGTGGGGGTGTTCGACATGGCGGGAAAGGCTTCTCCGCCGATGCGGCGTGCACCAAGCGGAGTGCCGTCCACGGCAACGCATCGCCGTCTCGCTGACGACGAAAATCCGGCGGGCAAATGCTGAGTATGCAGTCGGCATCGTCACGTTTCCCGCGGCAGACGCGTCACCGGATTTCCGGCATACTGCCGCCCGTCGCGAGACCGGGGCACCAACGCCGCCGCGAGCGACGACCGACACAACCATCACCGCAATGAATATGAGAAACATCCTGATCACCTCGCTCGTTCTCCTCGGCGCCGCTGTGGCCAGCAGCGCCGACGATTCCAAGTGGAGGCCCTATATCGGCGCCGAGACCGGCGTCGATTTCGTCCAGACCTTGAATCTCGCCGGGGGCAACGAGACCGTCGATCTATCCTTCAAGCCGGCCCTGAGCGTGGGAGCAGGCGGCGGGTTCGAACGCGGCGCACTGACGCTCGGCGTTGAATTTCGGATGGCCCAATCCGGTTTCGATATGGGCACCACCTACCGCGATGGCGAGTTCACCGAAACGTTCAAGGCCATCTCCGACGGAAGACTCCGGCAACTGGCGGTTGATCCGACGATCGGTTACCGCCTGTTCAGCACCGGGAAGCTCACGGTACATGGCCAAATCTCCTGCGGGCTCCTGCGCTGGGAACTCCGCAACCTGGGCGAAGAAGATATCACCATCTCCGCCAACACCTGGCATGTGCGGCCGGCCATTCAACTTCAGTACCGACTCAGCGAACGATCGGTACTCGGTCTTCGATATGCATTCAGCGTATCGGGCAACAAGAGCCTTTCGGTCTTCGACGAAGAGTTGGGCGAGGTGCGCGTCGATGTGGGCGCAATCAAGTCGCACTCCATCAGCGTCAGTTACTCGTACCATCTCTGAAAGGTTTCTCCGAACCACCTAAGGCATCCACACGCCCACGAGTTTCCGTGAGAACAAAAACGATTCTCGCCACCGCTCTGCTTCTTCTGACCGGCGCGATCGTCTACGCCGCGTCGGTGTGCACCTACTGCAACGGCACCGGCAGGAACCCGACCGACGACCTCAGCGGCACCGTGCCCACCTTCGGAAACGACCAGGGCACGATGTACTGCTCGATCTGCAAGCGCACCGTGCAGAAGCCCCATATCCATGGTCCCTGCGCCGTCTGCCACGGGACCGGGAAGACCCGGTA
>JAEXPL010000139.1 GCA_023446865.1 Verrucomicrobiota bacterium
CGCCCGACTTCCGGTTCCGTAGCTTCGCGGAGTTCGACGACCTGATTGTCGGCTTGCTCTCGCCGTGGTTCGTGTCGGCGGCGCGATACCACGAGGCGGCGTCGATCGTCCTCCGGCGGCTGGCCGAGCAGAACGTGCGCTATGTCGAGATGAGCTTCCACCTGCCGATCGTGCAGTTCATCAGCGACCGTGGGGACGAGATCCTCGACGCGATTCTCGCCGCGGTTCCACCGGGGCTGACGGTGCGGGTCTTCGCGGGGCTGGTGCGGGACTGCTACACCGGGTCGATGCCCTCAGTGATCGCCGACGCGCTGCGCTGGCGCTGGCTCGCGGGACTCGATCTCCACGGCCATGAGACACTGCCGCTCGAGGAATGGACGGTCGACGTCTGGCGCCGGGCGGTCGACGCCGGCAAGGAGACGAAGGCGCACGCCGGGGAGTTCGGTGGTTCGAACAACGTGCGCCTCGCGGTGGAGCGGCTCGGCGTGCGACGCGTGCAGCATGGCGTGCAGGCGGTCGACGATCCGGCCGTCGTGGCGCTGTTGGCGCGCGAAGGTGTGACGCTCGACATCACCCCAATCAGCAACGTGAAGCTTGGAGTGGTGCGCTCGCTGCGTGAGCATCCGTTGCGGCGCCTGCTCGCCGCCGGGGTGCGCTGCACGATCAGCACCGATGATCCGCTCATCTTCGGCAACACGCTCACCGACGAGTACGAGGGTCTGGCGATCGAGGCGGAGTTCAGTGGCGACGAACTGGTGCAGTTGGCGCGGAACGGATTCGAGGTCGGCACCATGCCCGAGGTGGTGCGGATGGCCGCGCTCGGGGAACTTGCTGCGCTCAAGGGCGGGTGGCGGTGATCTCCGCTGCCGGCCGGTGCGCCTCCTGCCGTCGCAGCCGGGAGGGAATGCCGTTCGGCCCTCCGATCCGCTGCTGAACCGCTGGACGGTCCGGCTGCGGCGACCGGAGGCGCCGTTTGATGTGGCGCCGTGTACCGGAAATTTCGGACGACCTTGTAACCATGATTCGCTTGGCGTCGGGGCTGTTCGGTGGCTACGGTCCGCGCCGTCGATCCAACCTCCAACCCCTTCCCAACATGTTCGCTCTCGTCATCGGTTCGATTCTTCTCTTCGGCGGCGTGATCGCCTTGGTTGTCCGCGCCGCGTCCGGCTCGGCCGCCACGCGGGCCACACTCGGCAGTGCCGGGCTCGTCGCGGTTCTGCTCGGCGTGGGGGCGTTCATCGTCGCTTCGGCGGTCTATGTCTCCTCCGACCAGACCGGTGTCGTGATCCGCACGCTTGGCTCCGACCTGCCCGCCGGGCACATCGTGGCGGTGGCGGGGGAGAAGGGCCCGCAGGCCAAGGTGCTCGGGCCGGGCTGGCATTTCGGCTACTGGCCGTGGTCCTACGAGGTTGAGAAGGTCGGCACGATTATGGTGCCCAACGGGCAGATCGGCGTCGTCACCGCGCTCGACGGCAAGGTGCTGCCCGGCGGCACCGTCTTCGCCCCGGCGTGGAAGTCGGCCGACGACATGCTCGACGCCACCAAGTTTCTCGCCGACGGCACCGGCTACCGCGGCCCCCAGCTCACGATCCTCACGCCCGGCAACTACCGCATCAACCCACGTCTCTTCAAGGTGGAGATGCGGCCGGTCACCCTCGTCGCGGCGGGCGAGGTGGGTGTGGTCAAGGCGAACGCAGGCGATATCTACGGCGGTGCGGAGAAGCTCACGGTGAACGGCGTCGACATCGTGCCGCAGGGCTTCCGCGGCATTTGGCGCCAGCCCCTCCTGCCCGGCGCCTACAACCTCCACCCGGAGGCGTTCCAGGTCATCAAGGTGAAGACGACGCAGCGCGTCTACACCTACCAGGCCGTGGGGCATACCTCGAACTCCGGCTCCGGCCGGCGCGGCGGCAACTCGCAGGGCGTCGACTACTCGATCAGCGTGCGCTCGAAGGACGGTTTCACGTTCCCGGTCGACGTCCGCCTCTCCCTCTCTGTCGCGGCGGAGAACGCCCCGTACCTCGTCGCGCTGCTCGGCGATCCCGACCGCGTGGTGAAGGATGCGCAGGAGGACGACGAACTCGAGATCCTCGAGGCACGGCTGGTCCTGCCGACGGCCCGCGCCGCGCTGCGCAACGTGGCCGAGACGCTCGGCGCGCTCGAGTACGTCGCCAGTCGCAGCCGCGTGGAGACGATGACCGCGAAGCTGGTCGAGACCGAGTTCAAGCCCTACCGGCTCACGTTCCTCGGGGCGTTCATCGGCGCCATCGGGCTCGATGCCACCGAGGCCGGCCAGAAACTTCTGCTCACCCAGACGGACAAAGAAGTGGCGAGCAACCAGCGCGCCACCTACCAGCAGCAGCAGCAGGCCGAGGTCGCGCGCCAGCAGTTCATCCGCTCCCGCGAGGAGGCCGAGCAGCAGAAGCAGCTCGTCGAGGCCGAGTTCGCGGTGAAGACCGCCGCCGAGCGCGCCAAGGCGCAGATCGAGAGCGCCAAGGGTTCGGCCGAGCAGATCCGCATCACCGCCGAGGCGCGCAAACAGAGCTACGACCTGCTCGCCTCCGCCATCGGCAAGGAAGGCCTCACCCTGCTCGAGAGCCTGCGCCTTGTGCAGGAAGGCAACATTCGCATCACGCCCGACGTGCTCGTGCAGGGCGGCGGCGACGCCGCGATGAACGAGGCCCTCGCCGCCACCATCCTTCGGCAGCAGCTGCAGACGAAGGCGCCGGCGCCGGCCGCGAAGTGAAAGGGTCATCGACGAGATGAAGAACAGCACCACTCCCGCGGATCGCGCGTTTGTTGCGG
>JAEXPL010000092.1 GCA_023446865.1 Verrucomicrobiota bacterium
GCCTTGAGGGCAAGGGCTGGGGCAGGGGCGGCGGGCAGCGCCGGGGGGGGGGCTGGTGGGGAAAGGGCCGAAAGAGTCAGCTCGGCGGTGGCGAGGGAAGATCGACGCCGCTGCCGACGAGGTTGAAATACCGGACGCGCTGTTCGGGGCTCATCACCTCCGCGACGGCGTAGACGAGGTCGAGGGTGAGGGTGCGGCACTGGCGCCGGGCCTTGGCGTTCTCGGCCTTCGCCTCGTGGAAGGCGACGAAGTCGACCTTGTCGGCGGCGCGGCGGATCTCCTCCAGGCGCAGCAGCTGTTCGTGCGTGGAGCGCAGGACGACAAAGAGGCGTTCGAGCTCGGGGCCGGTGCGGTCGTGCAGGGCCCGGATGCGGCGGTACTGGGCGTCATCGAGCCGGAACTCCGTCTGCATCCACGCGAGATCGCGGGTGAGGCGGCTTTCGACGGTGGGGCGACGGAAGGCGTAGAAGCCGATATGCGCCATCGCTCCGGCTACGAAACCGAGCAGGACGATGAGGAGGAAACGTTTCACGGTGGACCGCTGGCGGAGTCGCGCAGCAGTGGATTGATGGATTGGAGATAGACGGCGGCCATTTGCGCGACGTTGCCCATGGGCTGGCGCGTGGCCCGCAGCTCGGCGCTGATGAGGCCGAGGGCGATGCAGGCGGCGATCCAGCCGAGCGCGGCGCGCTGGCGGACGAGAGCGGAGAGGGACTCGCGGCAGAGCTGGAGGAAACCGGGACGGCGGCGGGCTTCGGTGGCATCGATGCGCGCCCAAACGCGCCGGCGCAGGCCGGGTTTGGCGACAGGGACCTCTTTCCAGGAGGCGATCAGTTCATCGAGTGGATCAGGCGTGTTGGTCATTGGCGTGGGCCGCCGGGGTTTTAGCGGCTCGGGGAGTATAAGCCCACTGAACGCGAAATCCCGCCAATCTTTTGTGCGATTCTGTGTGGCGGGCGTGGCTTGCGCACGGAAGGGCGTGGGCCAGAGTGGGCGGCGCGATGCGTCAGGATGCCTTTCCGGAACCCTATCCGTTTCCCGACCCGGCGTTGGCCGACGACGACGGTTTGGTCGCGCTCGGGGTGCCGGTGACGCCGGCAAACCTGCGCGTGGCCTATGCGCAGGGCATCTTCCCGTGGCCGTTCTCGGCGCGGCACCCCGTGCCGTGGGTGAGCCCGGGGGAGCGGGCGGTGCTGGAGTTCGAGCGGTTGCATGTGCCGAAGACGTTGCGGCAGGCGCGGCGGCGTTCGACCTGGACGTTCACGATCGACCGTGACTTCCCACTCGTCATGGCGGCGTGCGCGGCGGCGCGCCGACCCGGCCAGCGCGGAACCTGGATCACGCCGGCTATGCGGGCCGGCTATGCGGCGCTGCATCGCGAGGGCGGGGCGCATAGCGTGGAGGTGTGGGAGGGCGAGCGGTTGGTCGGCGGGCTGTATGGCGTCGACGCCGGCGGGCTGTTCACCGGCGAGAGCATGTTCCACCACGAGGCCGACGCCTCGAAGCTGGCCCTGTTGCACCTGCTTGATCATCTCGCCGCGCGCGGGGCGACATGGATCGATATCCAGCAGCTCACGCCGCATTTCGCGGTGCTCGGGGCGCGCGTGATCCCGCGGGCCGAGTTTTTGTCCCGGCTGGCGCAGGAACGCGCGGCGGGCCGGGCGCTGTTCTGATGCCGGCGCCGAGCGGCGTCGGCAGGGGGCAAAAACAAGCCCGGTCCGCCGAGACGGACCGGGCTGTCCTTTGTACAACCCCTTGTACAAGCGGATGTTTTCCGCGTCCGGTTAACGGGTGGCCGCCCTGTTTTCGGCCGGGCCCTTATCCGGGGCGAAAGTGAACTCCTGCACGGCAAACACGCGGGTCGCACGGCCCTTGCGCTGCGGGGGATGGAAAGTCCATTGCTTGACCGCCTCGAGGGCGGCGGCGGCGAACTCGGGGTGGCTCGAGCCCGCGGGGGCGGCGGCACGGACCTTGCCCTCTTCGTCGATGAAGAACGACACGGCGGCGGAGCCCTGGGTGTTCTGCTTCTTCATCGTTTCCGGATAGCGCGGCACCACAAAGTTCACCGGCTCGGGAATGGCGTCGAGGTCGCGGAGTTTGCAGAGGCTGATGCCTTCGCCGCGGTTGTTGTAGCCGAGGTAGGCCTCGACCGTCGCCTGGAAGTCACCCTGGACCACGAGCATGCCCTCGCGGCGGAAGTTGATCCGCAGGTTGAAGCGCTGCGGCAGCGAAGCGGGTTCGGTGGCGGGGCGGAAGGTCCAGCTGCGGACGGCGGATTCGGCGGCCTCCCCGAACTCAGGAAGGCTGCAGGTGCTGACGAAGCTGTCGATGATCGAGCCGTCCGCGGCGACAACGATCTGCACCTGGGCGAATCCCTCGCTCACGCTGCGGTTGCGGAGCACGAGCGGGAACGCCGGTTCGACGTAACGATCAACCCGGAACTGCTCCGCAAGGTCGCGGGGCGCCGGGGCGGTTTGGGCTTGGGTGGTGGCCGCCAACGGGGAGATGGCGAGCAGGACGAGTAGTGGATGGATTTTCATAATTGGCCTCTGGGACGTTCAATCCCACTGGGCGGAGAATTCCCGCCCCGGCGGCGCAAATTGTGCGGCCGATTCACGTTCCCGGCTTCCCTTCCCGGGTCGCTTCGCCAGATTTCCACCACCGGACATCCCCGGTGCCGCCCGGTGAAACCTGCGGCCGCCGTTCCTGTCGGAAGACCCCGAGTCGCCCATGAAATTCGTATCCACGATTGCCCTCGCCCTCGTTGCCCTGCTGCCGGCGCACGCCGGCCCGGAAGGAAGTTCCCGGCGCGATGAGCGCCCCCGCGGCGAGACCGGCCGCGTGATCCTCTACTCGGGCGAGAACTTCGACGGCGTCTCGGTCGAACTGCTGCCCGGGGCGGCGATCGCCAACCTCGGCGACCTCCGGTTCTCGGACGGGCGGGCGGTGAACGACCGCATCTCCTCCGTGCGCATCTTCGGCGGCCTCAAGGTCACGCTGTATACGGACTACGGATATGGCGGCGAGTCCCTCGAGCTGGCCGAGAGCGCCTCCCGGCTGGCCCGGATGCCGCGACGCGGCGGCAATTGGGACAACTGCCTGAGCTCGGTGGAGGTCTCCGGCGGCGAGGGTCGTCGCCCGCAGGGACGCGAGCGACGCAACAACGAGGATGGCGAGCAGGGCTGGGACCGCGGGCGCGAGCGGACCGAAGACCACGGGTACGACGGCGGGCGCCCCGCGCGCCGCAGCGAGTTGTCGGGCGCCGAAATCGAGCGGCTCGTTGGCCGGGCGTTCCGCGAACTGCTGGCCCGCGAGCCCAACGGTGCCGAGATCCGGCGCTACCGCGAAGCCGTCTATACCGAGGGCTGGGGGCGCGACGAGATCTACGACGATATCCGCGGCTCGCGCGAATACCGCTCACGCGAGGCCGACCGGATCATCGAGCGGGTCTACCGCGAACTGCTCGGTCGCGCCCCGGATGCCAGCGGCCGCGAGCACTGGCGGCGCAAGATCATCGACCGGGGCTGGACCGAGGAACGCTTCCGCAACGAGATCCGCAAGAGCGACGAGGGCCGGCGGTATCAGGAGCAGCATCCGGCGCCCGACGGGCGTCGGCACTGATCAACCACGGGCCATCGCCGCGCGCCAGATCGCAAGCAACGCGGCGTAGTCCGCGTCGCGGGTGGTGCTGAAGATGCGGTGCTCGTAGCGGTCGGCGTCGCGCAGCTCCGCCAGCGCGGTCTGCATGCGGCGTTCGACATCGGCGGGATCGTCGCCGCGGCCGGCGAGGCGGGAGCGGAGTTCGTCGATGGTGGCCGGCGCGACGAAGACGGTCGTGAGCGCGCGGCGCAGCTCCGGATCCTGCGTGGCGACGGCGCAGACGCTGCGCACGCCCTGCACATCGATGGCGGCGATCAGGCTCCGGCCGGCGGCGAGCCGGTCGAAAACGGCGCGGCGCAACGTGCCGTAGCGGTTCTTCCCGTGCACGCAGGCCCACTCAAGGAATTCGCCGCGGGCGATGGCCTGGTCGAACTGCTCGTTGGTGAGAAAGTGGTAGTGCACGCCGTCGACCTCGCCCGGGCGCATCGGGCGGGTGGTGGCGGTGACGACGCGTTCGATCGCCGGCTGCTCGGCGACAAGGCGCTCGCAGAGCGTGGTCTTGCCGGAGCCGGCCGGACCGGCGATGAGGATGAACACGGGCTGCGGGGCGGCGGCGGGCATCGCGGGAGCGGGACGGGTTGCGAGCGCTCAGTAGGTGAACGCGAGGATCGTGAGCAGCAGACCGTAGCCGGCGCAGAGGGCGCCGAGTGCGCGCGGCCGGCCGGGCCGGGCGAAGAGCCAACCGAAGAAGTCGCGCAGGCGATAGGGGTAGCCGCCGAGGTAGAGCGCGGCGACGACGGCGAGGTAGACGAAGGCGACCATGAACAGGCGTTGCGGGTGCGCCCATTCCATGTAGGCGGCGGCGCGGAGCTCCCAACCGCCGAGCAGGGTGAGGATGGCGAGGCCGCGCACGGCGAGGAAGTCGGGCGCCTGGCTGAAGCTCAGGATACCGATCAACCCGAAGGCGAGGATGAGGACCGATTTCGGAAGCAGCTCGTCGGCTGCGCTGAGGTGGATCAGCACCCACAGGAACCAGAGCGTGCCGGAGCCCATGAAGAGCCAGGCGGCGCGGCGGGAGCGCGGCAACGCCTTGGCGGTCGCGCCCACAGCTGGGCCGTTCCAGAGGAGAAGCACGCCGAGGGCGAGCAGCAGAAGGCCGGGCAGAAGGGTGGCGAGGAGAAGGGACATGGAAATGTCCCCGTTGTCCTACTCGGACTCGTTCTCCGCCGTCGAGCCCGCATTGCCGCCACGGCTCAGCCGGTGGGAGGTTTGGCGGGCTGGCGAGCTTCGCGAGCGCGGCGGGCAAGCTCCTTCTCCCGGATGCGCTCCTCGACGGGGACGAGGAAGACGCTCCTGCCGCGCAGCACGCAGCCCGGCCGCCCGGGCACGCAGTCCGTCTTCAGGAGCTGGCACCAATCCTCGGGGACGTGGTGGTGGGCGCAGGTGAAGGTCATGGCGGAGGACTTAAGGCAGAAGGGAGAATGAAAAATGCAGAAGTGTCCGGAGGCAGAGTTCCGAGAACAGGAACTCCGCTTCGGAACGGTGAACTCTCAACGCTGAACTCCGAACTCGGCGCCGCGCGCCGCCTATCCGCGGTAGAGCGGGTCGAGACCGAGGGAGCCGTAGAGGGAGTCGAGGTGGGCCTTGTTGCGGAGGTGGGCGAGTGTCTCTTGGGCGCGGTCGAGACGGCTGGCGATGCCGAGGCGTTCGGCCTCGTCGCGGTGGCTGGCGCGAGCGAGGAACGACTTCAGGTAGGCCACGTGGCGTTTCCACAGCGCCTCGTCGGCGAGCTGCTTGCGGGTGAGGCGGTCGTGGTACCAGTCGCTGGAGAGCACGGCTTCGCGGGTGAAGAGCTGGCGCACGGCCGGGTCGGCGAGCGTGCGGCCCTCGTACTGGCCGTCGCGCATGATGTGCAGCAGCGCACGCAACGGCGGGCAGGCGCCCTCGATCGAGGCGTCCTCGAAATACTGGGCGGCGACGCGGCGCATGGTGACGAGGATCGTCTCCATGCTCTGGGCATACACGGCGGCATCCTGCTCCTCCGGGCGGAGCATGTCGGAGGTGAAGACGAGCTGCGGGCTGGTGAAGACGCGGCCGAAGAACGCGTTGACGAAGCGCTCGGTGACGCGCCAGCCCAGCAGGCTGGCGGGCAGCGTGCGGCCGTCGTGCGCGAAGTCGGCGCAGCGTTCGAGGAAACGGTGCTCGATGAGCCAGGCCGGGTTCTGCTCCTCGGGGCTCATGCGGGCGAAGACCTCGGGGACGAGCAGCGACACGTCGTGGTCGGTGCGGCGGCGCGGGCCGATGGTGCCGGCGGTGGTGACGAACGGGTTGGCGTTGGTCAGCGCCATCGCGACGAACGCGTTGTTGAGGTCGGTGATCGGGCAGAGGGCGTTGAAGGGGCCCTTGGTCAGCGCGCCCTCGCTGCCGGCGCCGGTGGTCGAGGGCGACTTGCCGGTCATGCTGGTGATGACGTCGGCGAAGAACTCGGGGAGCTCGAGGTGGTGGATCGGGCTGTAGCAGCAGAGCGGAGGCACGCCCTTCTCCGGGCCGTTGGCGCGGCGGCCGGGCAGGAGGATCGAGACCGGCACATGGAGCGGCTGGCCCTCGGGGATGCGCCGGGCCAGGCGCATGGTGGTCCGGCGCAGGTAGACCTCGGCGGGCTGGAGGAGGTCGGGCCGGATCTGGAGGTAGCGCGGGTTGGCGGAGGGCTTGCCGTTGACTAGGCGGGGCTGGTGGGGCGAGACGAAGGCGGAACCTTTGCCGTCCTCGGCCACGGCGCGGATGAGGCGCTGGATCGGCGGCGTGAACTGCTCGAAGCCGATGGTGTCCTTGATCAGCTCCCAGGCCTGGGCGCGGGAGAGCGGCTCGTAGTTGGAGAAGAAGTTGCCCGGGCCGGACATGTCCAGCTCGGTCTGCTTGTCGTAGCCGCGGTGCACGGCGTCGTCGGGCCGCTGGAAGAGGCGGTATTCGCAATTCCGGACGAGTTTGACCGAGCCCGCGGGCTGGTCGGGGCGCAGGCCGGTGAGGGCCGTGGTCGGGACGACGATGGAGGCGGTGATGTCGTCCTCGGTCTGGACCTTGGCGGCGGGGTGAAAGTCCTTGCGCAGGGAGAAGACGCGCCAGGAACCGTCGGCCGCGTAGCCGACGCGCAGGCAGGTGGAGAGGAGCTTGCGGCGGCCGAGCTTGAGCTCGTTGCCGGGGACGCCGTTGATGATGTCGACGCCGAAGCGGCTGCGCCAGTTGTCGCCCCACTCGGGCTTGTGGAAGCGTTTGACGGTGAAGACGAGGTCCTTGATGTGCTGCGGGATCGCGAGCAGCCAGGCGTTGTACTCGTCGGTGAACTCCTCGTGGTTGGGCGTGAGGAGCTTGATGACGGAGCCGAGCGAGCGCGCCGCGCCGAGGATGGGGCGGCTCGGGGTCGTCTTCATGAACTCCGGTTTGAAGCGCGTGGAGTAGTCCTTCTTCAGGATCGCCTCGACCTCGTCGAAGTCCTTCTGGAAGTCGGCGACGAAGACCGGGCCGAAGAGGATGGCGTCGGAGATGGACTTGGAGATCTCGCTCTTGCCGCCGCCGGAGACGGTGCAGGGCTTGTGGCAGAGCCGGCCGTCGGCGATGGTGCCGACGAGGCGCCAGGAGCGGCCGCCCTCGGGCTTGTGCATGCGCCCGGTGTAGCCCCACGGATACACGTAGAGCTCGCCCGGGGCGAGGCGGAGCGACTGCTCCTTGCCGTCGTGGGTCCAGAGCACGCGCTGGGTGGCAAGGTCGAAGCGGGAGTTGCCCGGCACGTAGACGATGTGCGGGTGGGTCTTGTCGAACGCGTGGCCCTCGGGGCAGTAGCGCGCGTTGTGGCCGAGGACGACGGCCATGTCCTCCATCGTGCGCGGGGGATGCGGGAAGTGGGTGTCCCAGGTGTAGTCCTCGCCGAGGTCGTAGCTCGGGAACGCGAGTGTGCCGCCGGAGTGCTCTTCCTCGGCGAGGCCGAAGAGGTTGGCGGAGTAGCTGATCTGGGTCTTCACCTCCTTCTTGCAGTAGCCGAAATAGTTGTCGGCGATGAGGGTGACGATGACGCCGTTTTCGTCGCGGGCGCAGAGCTTGAAGGCCTGGCCGCCGTTGTAGAGCTCCTCGGGTGTCTTCCACGCCATGCCGTCGCGGCGCTGGCGGTCGGTGGCCTGGTCCCAAGCGGGCAGGCCGAGGTCGATCTTCTTTGCGCCGATCAGATGCGGGGCGAGGATGACGCAGCCGGTGTGGCCGGTCCAATGGTCGGGATCGAGGCCGGCGTCGTTGCGGGGGAGCGCGGGGTCGCCGGCGTTGCCGAAGATGCTTTCGACGAAATCGAGGTTCGCGACGAGGCTGCCCGGCGCGAAGAAGCGGATCTCCATCGCTTTCTCGGGCGAGACGCCGTCGACGGCGGGCACGACCACCGGGCGCAGCAAGAGCGAGACGAAGCAGTGCGCCGGTGTTTTCTGGGTGGCGGTGAACGGCAGGAGTGTCAGCTCCTCCGGCGGTTGGAGCGCGAGGGCGAAGAGGCGGGCGAAGGTCTCGCGCGGCACGGCGAGCTTGTCGGCCGGGATGGGCAGGCCGCCCTCGGCGACGTGGAAGACACCGGCGGTGGTGCGGCGGTCGGCCTTGGGGTTGTGCAGGATGCCGTTGGCGAGACGGTGGCTCGAGAGGATGGGGGAGACGTGGGTGTCGCGGTCCGGCGGGAGGGAGAGCAGGCGGGCGAGTCCCCAACGATCGAGCACGAAGCTTTGGCTGGGCAGGCGCACGGGCACGCCGGGCGGGAGGGCGTTTTCGAGGTAGCGCTCGAGCCAGTCCTGGATGCGGCGGTCGGCCGGCGCGAGGTAGCTGCTGAGCAGACGGTTCTTCTCGAGGTGGTTGGCGAGGAGCGCCTGCGCGATCTCCTGGAAGCCCGGATCGTCGCCGCTGGCGCTGGGCACGGAGAAGCCGAGGGCGGCCAGCTTGAGCTGGATGTAGCGGACGAGCTTCTGCTCGTTGCTGGAATCCGAGGAGACCGGATCGAGGCCGATCGCGGCGAGGGAGGGCGGCAAGGCGTTCATGCGGAAGGAGGCGGAACGGACGGAAGGGCCGTGGAGCGCCTCTAGATCGGCGGAAAGTCCGGCCGGTTGAGGCGAGCGGGTAGGTTCTGCGCGGGAAAGGCAGTGTCAAAAACGATAGCGGCCCATGAGGGGAAAGAATGGGCACCGGTGGCGGATTGGTGCATTGCTCTAACGACAGAAGAAAGCGGCAACGGAAAGCGGGTTGAGCCGCGGACGCGCCGGGACCAGCCTCCCGCTTTTTCCCAACCCCTGTTTCGCGTCCCCCCGTCAACGCCTTCCCGCCCGCCATGTCCCACTCCGCTCCCTCCAGTTCCGACGCCAACGCCGCTACCGGTATCTGGTCCGCCGCTATCGGAGGCAAACGTCCGATCTTCTGGGTCCCAACCCTCTATCTCGCGATGGGCATCCCCAACGCGACGGTTTCGCTCGTCTCCAAGATCATGTACAAGAATCTTGGGATCACCAACGAGGATATCGCGCTCTACACCGGCCTGATGTATCTTCCGTGGGTCCTGAAGCCGCTGTGGTCTCCGTTCATGGAGCCCTACTTCACCAAACGCCGTTGGGTGATCAGCATGCAGTTCCTGATGGCGGTGATGGTCGGTCTCGTTGCGTTGGTGTTGCCGATGCCCGATTTCTTCCGGCTCTCCTTGGCGCTCTTATGGGTCACGGGTTTCGCCTCGGGCACCCAGGACATCGCGGCCGACGCCGTTTACCTCACGACGCTTCCCCCGCGGCTCCAGGCGAAGTTCACCGGGATTCAAGGGATCTGCTGGAACGCGGGAGCTCTCCTTGCCTCGGGCCCGCTGGTCATGGTGACCGGAATCATGCACCAGAAGTTCGGGTACGGTTGGGCTCAGGCTTGGATGGTGGTGATGGGCTTGCTCGCCCTCACTCTCGCAGGTCTCGGCTGTTGGCATCTGCGCCATCTCCCGGAAGGGGAGCCTTCCTCGATGCACGGGGGCGGAATGCGCGGGGCCTGGACCGCGTTGAAGGAATCCTGGGTTTCGTTCTTCCAGAAGAAGAGCATCTGGATGATGCTCGCGGTCGTGTTCGTCTACCGCTTCGGCGAGGGCTTCATCGAGAATTTCGGAGCGCTCTTTCTCATGGATCCTCGCGCGGTCGGGGGCTTGGGTTTCGACAACATCGCCATCGGCACCATCTACAACACGTACGGAACCATCGGCTTTCTCGCTGGCGCGTTGCTTGGCGGCTTTTTCTCCGCGCGCTTCACCTTGCGCCGTTCGTTCGTCTTTCTCGCGATCGCGCTGAATGTGCCACACCTGACCTACTATTTTCTCAGCCATGCCATGCCGGAGAATATGGCATTGGTGTCGTTGGTGGTGATGATCGAGAAGTTCGGGTTCGGGTTCGGCTCTGTCGGCCACATGCTCTATATGATGCAACAGATTGCTCCGGGGCCGTTCAAGATGACGCACTACGCTTTTGCCACGGGTGTGATGGCGCTCACGAAGATGTCCACCGGCCCCTTGAGTAAGTATCTCTACATCTTCACTGACAAGAGCTACCCGGACTTCTTCTTCTGGGTCTTGGTGGCGTCTGTGCCTCCGATCATTTTCGCTTGGTTCGCTCCGTTTCCGCATTCGGACCACGACAACGTGCGCGGCGGACCAGCGGGCCACTGATGAGGTCTGCGCTACCTCGCCAAGAGCTGTCCCGGCAGCTTCCCGGCTTTGGCGACAGGGGCGGGGAATCATAAGCGGGTAATGATTCGGCCGGTCCGGGGACGGTTTTCCGTTTGGCAGCCTCGCGGCTTTCGCTGTCCCCTCGAATCCACCCCTATGACACCCGCCCCGTCCTCCGTTTCCACCCATTGCGGTCTCGCGCCGTTCTCCCACGTCGCCGATTTCGGCGCCGTGTCGGCCCCTGGCGAGGCCTCCTTTGATCTCGTGCAGCAGGAGTTCACGCTGCGCTCGGATGGTCCCCTCGGCGGTGTCGGGGACACCGGGCTGCTGGTGTGGCGACAGCTGCGCGCCGGCTGCATCCTGCAGGCGCTGACTACTCTTCCGGCGGGTGGCACGGCCGGCCTCGTGATCCGAGGTGACCTCGAGCCGCTGGGACCGGCGCTCGCCGTGGTTCGGCAGGCGGGAGGGGCGACGTCTATCCGGGTCCGCCGAACGGCGGGCGGAACGGTCGAGGAAATCCGGCTCGCCGACGACTCTGCCGACATGCTCCAACTGGAGCAGCGCGGCAGCGATGTTGTCGTCTCGGTCGCGAGATTCGGAGACCTGTTCTCCCGGCATGCCTGCCACGGGCTCGCGTTTGGCGCGGAGGTCGTTTGGGGCCTCATGGCCGGTGACGGCGAGGCGCGCTTTCGCAACGTCCGCCTCGTCCGCCCGGCACCGGCCAACTTCCGCCCCTACCACGACTATATTGGGAGCGAGCTCGAGTTGATCGACGCCACCACCGGTCGCCGGACCATCATTCATCACGAGGACGACTCGCTGCAGGCGCCGAACTGGACGCCCGATGGCGCCGCGCTCATCTGCAACCGCAACGGCCGCCTCTGGCGCTTCGACCTCGCCACCCGTGCCATGGCGCTTCTCGACACCGGCGACCAGGTGAAGAACAACAACGACCACGCGATCTCGTTCGGCGGAACGACGCTCGGCATCAGCAGCGGCGACACCTCCCGCGTCTATACCGTGCCGATCGGCGGCGGCCAGCCGAAGCTACTGACCCCCGAAGGCCCCTCCTATTTCCACAGTTGGTCGCCCGACGACAAATATCTGATCTTCACAGCGGCCCGTGGCGGCTGCGGCCCGCTCATGAACCTCTACCGCGTACCGGCGGCCGGCGGACCGGAGGAACGACTCACCAACACGCCCGGCGCCTTGGACGACGGCAGCGAGTACTCGCCGGACGGGCGCTGGATCTACTTCAACTCCACCCGCACCGGCCGCATGCAGATCTGGCGCATGCGCCCCGACGGCAGCGGCCAGGA
>JAEXPL010000289.1 GCA_023446865.1 Verrucomicrobiota bacterium
GATCAACACCGCCGCCGTCGCCTGCGCCCGCTCCGCCGCGCGCGCCGCCGAGGCCGCCACGCCGGGCCGCCGCTGCTTCGTGGCCGGCGCCGTCGGCCCGCTCAACCGCCCGCTCTCGATGTCGCCCGACGTCAACCGCCCGGAGTTCCGCGCTGTCGTGTGGCCGCAGGTCGTCGCCGCCTACACCGAACAGATCCGCGCCCTGCTCACCGCCGGCGTCGACGTACTCCTCATCGAGACGATCTTCGACACCCTCAACGCCAAGGCCGCGCTCTTCGCCGCCGAGTCACTCTTCGACGAGCTCGGCATCCGGATTCCGGTAATGATCAGCGTCACGATCACCGACGCCTCCGGCCGCACACTCTCCGGCCAGACCGTCTCCGCCTTCTACCACAGCGTGCGCCACGTACGGCCGTTCTCCGTCGGCTGCGACTGCGCCCTTGGCGCGAAGGACATGCGCCCGTACTTGGAGGAGCTCGCCGCCCTCGCCGAGTGCCACGTCACCTGCTACCCGAACGCCGGCCTGCCCAACGCCTTCGGCGGCTACGATGAAACGCCCGCCGACATGGCCGGCGTCCTCCGCGACTACGCCGCGCAAGGCTGGCTCAACCTCGTCGGCGGCTGTTGCGGCACCACGCCCGACCACATCGCCGCCATCGCCGCCGCCGTGAAAGAGTTCCCGCCGCGTCGCCCCGCCGCCCTCGCCCCCACCCTCCGCCTCAGCGGCCTCGAACCGCTGGTGGTGGGGTGAATATTCCGACCACTGGAAGCACACCCGATGAGCAAGATCATCTTTGAAGGATTCGGGATAACGATCACTCAAAACGCTGACCGCGTTTTCATCACCTTCGACGATGGAGAACTCGTTGCGCACATGACTACCGTTGAGGTCACGGCCGAAGAAGCAGTTCAGGCACAGCAAAGTGAGCAGGCCGCCTACCATGTGCTCCTGCGCTCCCAGCAACGCACCAAGGGTCGCCCCCCTTCCTGATTCCCTAATTTCCACATTCTCCTCTCCGCCTCCGCCTTCCGCTCCGGCCCCCATTCCGCAATCGCCCGGCCCTCCGCCCCATCGCCAATCGACCATCAACCATCGTCCATTGCCATGTCCTCCGCCGCCCACGCCCTGCCGGTCTTCGACTCGCCCTTCGCCCTCGTCGCGCGGCGCGGCCGCCATGTCGTCGCCGAACTGCGGATGGCCGCCAAGGTCCTCAGCACCTGCTCGGTCAACGGCGGCCTGCGCGCCGACGTGCACCACCTCGTCAACCACCAGAGCTGCGAGCCCGTGAAGCACCAGGAGCGCTTCGCCTACATCACCGGCCTCGGCCCCGAGGGCTACCACCGCTCCGTCTGCGACGAGCTCGCCCTCTCGCCCGCGACCACCGCCGTCATGGGCACCGCCGCCGCGATGCAGTACCTCGGCATCGCCACCCACACGCACGGCGAACTCTCCATCACCGCCATCGTCACCGGCGGCGTGACCGGCAACGCCGGCAGCGCCGGCGACACCGCCTGCTACGACGAGGCCGACGGCAAATGGGTCCGCACCGTCCCCGCCGATGCCGCCACGAAACCGCCCGGCACGCACAGCGGCACCATCAACACACTACTGTTCCTCTCCGCCCCGCTCAGCGACGCCGCCCTCGCCCGCGCCGCGATGACGATGACCGAGGCCAAGACCTCCGCGCTCCTCGAACTCGCCATCGGCAGCCTCTCCTCCTGGCGCCTCGCCACCGGCACCGGCACCGACCAGTACGCCATCGCCGCGCCCGCCGCCGGTCCCGCCGCACGCACCTGGACCGGCAAGCACACGAAGGCCGGCGAGCTCATCGGCCGCGCCGTGCGCGACGCCACGCTCGAAGCGCTCCGCTGGGGCAACGGCCTCGAGCGCAGCTACACCCGCTCGATCTTCCACGCCCTCGGCCGCTTCGGCCTGAAGGAGGAAACATTCAAGACGCAGCTCGCCCGCCACCTCGACGCCGCCCAGTGCCAGCTTCTCAAGGACAACTGGAACCCCGTCATCTACGAGCCGCAGACCGCCGCCGCCGCCTACGCGTTCGCCGCCGTGCTCGACCGCACGCTTGCCGGCACGCTCGCCCCGGCCACCGCCCGCGAGGCGCTCATCAACCAGGCCGCGCTCCTCGCCGCCGGCCTCGCCACCCGTCCCGAGGCGTTTCCCTCTCTCCGTGCCGAACTCGTGAACGCGCTTCCCGTCGACCTCGCCGTCGCGCCGGAGTCGCTCCTGCCCGCCGCCGTCGAACTCGGCACCCGCGCCATCGCGCTCGGCTGGGTGAGCAAGTGGCAACGCTGAGCCAAAGATGATCTTCCAGAATCCATCTCCGGCTCAGCCGCACGCCTGCGCGTGGGGCGGCGCTTCAGCCCGCCCTGCCCGGCTCCGCTCTCGCACCAGGCCCGAGAATCACACCCGCCAGGTCGCCCTGAAGGGACGCCCCACGTTCCCGGCATCACCCACCACCTGACGTGATGCCCGCCTTCGCCGCCACTTTCACCGACGCGCTGTACGCCTCCGTCGGATTCCTCGAACCGCGTTTCTTCCTCTGGGCTGCGCTCGGCCTCGCGTTGGATGCGTTGATCGGCGATCCGATCTTCGCCGCGCACCCGATCCGTCTGCTCGGCCGCCTGCTCGCGTTCTACGAGCGCGTGC
This sequence comes from Verrucomicrobiota bacterium, assembly GCA_023446865.1. Classification (GTDB taxonomy): domain Bacteria; phylum Verrucomicrobiota; class Verrucomicrobiia; order Opitutales; family Opitutaceae; genus CAJCBL01. The sequence continues at coordinate 2,666 of JAEXPL010000289.1, forward strand.
TCTTCCGCCTCGGTGCCAACGGCTACGCCGGCGGCATCGCGCTGTTGTTCCTGCTCGCCGGCACCGTGCTGCCGCTCGTCTTCGCCTTTCTCGCCGCCGCGCACGCGCTGCACCCGTACGCGTTCGACGCCGCGGCCGGTCTCGTCTGCTGGGCCTGCCTCGCGCTGCGCGACCTCATCGCCCACGGCGAACGCATCGCACGCGCCGTCGCCCGCGGCGATCTCGCCGCCGCGCGTCACCATGTTTCCATGCTCGTGGGCCGCGACACCGACAAGATGGACCTCGCGGCCTGCGGCCGCGGCGCCGTCGAGAGCATGGCCGAGAACCTCGTCGACGGCGTGCTCACCCCGCTCGCGTTCCTGCTCTGCTTCGGACCGCTCGGCGGCGTGCTGCTCAAGATCATCAGCACCATGG
>JAEXPL010000321.1 GCA_023446865.1 Verrucomicrobiota bacterium
GTGGCGGACGCCGGCGGAGCGGCGTCCCTACCAACGCAAGCCCGATCGCATCGTGAGGATCCGGGCCGGTGTCGCGGCCCCGGAGAAAGGCTTGAGTGGGCGGCCGGCCGCCTGAATAGTCCGCCGAACCACCGCCGCACGGCGCATCCATCATGCAAGTCATCCACTCGATCTTCGACATGCAGTCGTTGGCCATGAATCTGGAGTCCAAGGGCCGTCTCATCGGCCTGGTGCCCACGATGGGCGCGCTCCACGTTGGCCACGTCAGCCTGATCGAGGCCGCCCGCAAGCAGTGCGACACGGTCGTCGTCTCGGTCTTCGTCAACCCGACCCAGTTCGGCCCCAACGAGGATTTCTCGAAGTACCCGCGCACCCTCGAGTCCGACCTCCAGGCCTGCGAGAGGGCCGGTGCCGACATCGTCTTCGCCCCGCCGGCCGACGAGGTGTACCCGAAGGGCTACTCCACCTACGTCAACGAGGAGTTCATCTCGAAGCCGCTCTGCGGCCAGTCGCGCCCGGGGCATTTCCGCGGGGTGACCACCGTCGTGGCCAAGCTCTTCAACATCGTGCGGCCCGACGTCGCCTTCTTCGGCCAGAAGGACGCGCAGCAGGTCGCCGTGATCAAGAAGATGGTCAACGACCTCCACTTCTGCGTCGACATCGTCGTCTGCCCGACCGTCCGCGAGGCCGACGGCCGGGCGATGAGTTCGCGCAACCGCTACCTCTCCACGATCCAGCGCCAGGACGCCCTCTCGCTCTCGAAGGCGCTCTTCAACGCCAAGAAAATGGTCGAGGCCGGCACGCGCAGCACCGATCGCGTGATCGCCGAGACGACGCACATCCTCGGCGAACGCCGGCGCATCCGGCTCATCTACGCCCAGATCGTCGACCGTTGCACGATGGAGCCGATGAAGGAGATCCTGCCCGGCAAGAGCCTGCTCGCCATCGCCGCCTGGGTCGACGAGGTGCGGCTGATCGACAACATCATCCTCTGAGCGCCGCCGGCGTCGCGTCCATGGCAGCCGACATCACTCTGCGCGACGCCACCGAGGCCGACCTGCCTGCGGTGCAGGCGATCTACGCGCACCACGTGCTCCACGGCACGGGCACGTTCGAGGAGGAGCCGCCCGACCTGGCGGAGATGACGCGCCGGTGGCGCGAGGTGCGCGAGCGCGGTTTCCCCTGGCTCGTCGCCGTCGCGCAGGGCCGCGTGGTCGGCTACGCCTACGCCAACTGGTTCCGTGCCCGCACGGCCTACCGCTTCACCTGCGAGGACTCGATCTACCTCGCGCCCGATCGTTGTGCCCAGGGTTTGGGCACGCGACTGCTCGCGGAGCTGATCGCGCGCTGCACCGCGGCCGGCGCCCGGCAGATGCTCGGCGTGATCGGCGACAGCGCGAACCAGGCCTCGGTGCGCCTCCACGCCCGGTGCGGCTTCACGCCCGTTGGCACGATGCGTGACGTGGGCCTGAAGTTCGGCCGCTGGCTCGACGTCGTGATCATGCAGCGGACGCTCGGCCCCGGCGCCGGCCCACCGCCGTCCGTCCCATGAAGAACTCCTACGACATCGTCGTGATCGGCAGCGGCATCGCCGGACTGAGCTTCGCGCTCAAGGCCGCAGCAGCCGGGCGCCAGGTCGCCATCCTGACGAAGAAGAACCGCGCCGACTCGAACACCAATTTCGCCCAGGGCGGCCTCGCCGCGGTGATGGCGGCGGAGGACAACTTCGACAACCACGTGCACGACACGCTCGTCGCCGGCGACGGCCTCTGCGACGAGCAAGCGGTGCGCGAGATCGTGCGCGACGGCCCGGAGCGCGTGCGCGAGCTGGTCGGCATCGGGCTGGAGTTCTCGCGCGACGCCGGCGGGCAGTTCGACCTCGGCCGCGAGGGCGGCCACTCGCACCGCCGCATCCTGCACGTGAAGGACATGACCGGGAAGGCGATCGAGGAGGCGTTGCTGCGCGCGGTGGCCGCCAGCGAGCGCATCGACCTCTTCGAGCACCTCTTCGCCATCGATGTCGTGACCGCGGTGAAGGTGGACCCGGCCACCGCGGTCTTTGGCGGCAACCGCGTGCTCGGTCTCCACGCATTGGATGTGCGCGAGCACAAGGTCGTGGCGATCGACGCGCCGGTCGTGATGCTCGCCACCGGCGGCGCCGGGCAGGTCTACCTCTACACGACCAACCCCGAGATCGCCACGGGCGACGGTATCGCGATGGCCTACCGCGCCGGTGTGCCGGTGCGGAACATGGAGTTCATCCAGTTCCACCCCACCACGCTCTACACCAGCGGCGGCGCGGGCGCGGTGGCCGGCTGGCCGCGTTTCCTCATCAGCGAGGCGGTGCGCGGCGAGGGCGCGATCCTGCGCAACTTCGCCGGCGAGGCGTTCATGCCGCGCTACCACGCGCAGGCCGACCTCGCCCCGCGCGACATCGTGGCCCGCGCGATCGACAACGAGATGAAGACCTCGGGCACGCCGCACGTGTGGTTGGATATCCGGCACAAGGACGAGACCTGGCTCCGGCAGCGTTTTCCGCAGATCTTCGCCGGCTGCGAGAAGGTCGGCGTCAACATGGCCCGCGACCTCATCCCGGTGGTGCCGGCGGCGCACTACACCTGCGGCGGTGTGGCCACCGACCTCACCGGCGCGACCGCGCTGCCCGGGCTCTACGCCTGCGGCGAGGTCGCCTGCACCGGCCTGCACGGCGCGAACCGGCTCGCCAGCAATTCGCTGCTCGAGGCGATTGTCGTCGCGCATCGCGCTTCGCTCGCGGTGGACGCCTATCTCGCCAAACCGCGCGAAGCGGTGCTGGCCGTGCCCGCCTGGCAGGATCTCGGCGGCGACGATGCCGACGAACGTGTTGTGCTCACCCACAGCTGGGAGGAGTTGCGGCGCGCGATGTGGGACTATGTGGGCATCGTGCGCACGACGAAGCGTCTTGAGCGCGCCCGCGCCCGCCTGGCGAACCTCGCCAAGGAGATCCACGACTACTACTGGCATTTCTCGGTCGACCCGCAGCTGCTCGAGTTGCGCAACCTCATCGTGATCGGCGAGCTCATCGTCGCCTGCGCGCTGCAGCGCCACGAGAGCCGCGGCCTGCACTACACGCTCGACCATCCGCAGAAGCTGCCCGCCCCGCGCGACACCGAAGTGCGCCGCGGTTGAGGCTTCCGGCGGATCGTGCGCCGGCAACCACGGGCGGAAGCCGTGAGGCTTCAGGCGCGTCTTCGCGTGTGCCGGGGGCGGGAAGACTCAACTGCTACCGCAGGCTCGCGGGCAGGGGAGTGGCGGCTGCAACGACCGGGGCGGGATCCGCGGGCACGCCGGCGTTGGCCCCGGACTGTTTCCAGTCGCTTAACCCGTACTCGGCGAGGAGGGCGGCGAGGGTGCCGTCGGTCCGGAGTGTGCGGATGCCCGCGTCGAAGCGCTGGGCCCAGAGTTTGCCGCGTTCGGTGGGGCTGAAGGCAATGTGGATCGGTTCGCCTTCCTTGAGGTGGGCGAGGCGAAAGCGGTTCTCGGCCCGCATCACGTAGGCGCGCCATTGGAAAGCGATGACCATCTCCGGGAGCACGTCGATCCGGCCGTCGCGCAGCGCGGCGACGGCTTCCGCCAGCGCGGTCTTCCCTTCGAACCACGTGATTTCCGCCGCATGTTCCGCGGCGTAGTGGTCGAACTGATCCCAATAGGCACGGCCCCTGATCGCGCCGACCCGCCTGCCGTCGAGCGATGTGATCCCCTCGTAGGTCCACGCGAGGTCCTGGCGCACGAAGAGGCCGGTGTGCAGCGCGCCGATGGTCTCGGCGGGAAGCAGGAGCCGGTCCTTGGCCTCGAGGGCCGTGGTGCCGATGAACGCATCGGCGCGGCCGGCTTGTACGGTGGCGATGGCCTCGTCCCAGGGCATCGGTGCAAAGTCCACGGCGGCTCCGGACTCGCCGGTGATGAGGCAGAGGATCTCGATGATCACACCGGGCTTGTTGCCGGGACCGCCGCTGTACGGCATCCCGGGGGCGTTGCGGACCACGAGCACGTCGTCGGCGCCCAACGGAGACAGGATTGATCCAACGAAAGCGGCCA
>JAEXPL010000376.1 GCA_023446865.1 Verrucomicrobiota bacterium
CAGCAGACGGATGTGCTAAAGGGGACGATGAAGAAGCTCCGCACGGCGATGGAGCTCGCGGCGGAGGCGATGGTGCATGCTTCGCCGGAGGGCCGGATCACCGAGGCAAACTCGCAGGCGGAGAAGATCACCGGCTATCCCCGCGAGGAGCTGATCGGCCGCGCGTTCACCGATTTCTTCGCGGAGGCCGAACTGGTGCGGAACCCGGTGCGCTGGGAGGCGCTTGAGCGCGGCGATGCCGTCGCGGTCGAACGGGTGCTCACGCGACGCGACGGCACCTCGATCCTCGTCGAGATGACCTCGCAGCGCCTGCCGGATCGCACGCTCCAGTGCTTCGCGCGCGATATCACCAGCCGGCGCGCACAGGAAGACGACCGCCGGCAACGGCAACGGCTGGAGGCGCTCGGCACGCTGGCGGGTGGCGTGGCCCACGATTTCAACAACCTGCTCACCGTCATGCACGGCGCGCTCGACTCGATCGAGGCGCGGAGCGAGACCCCGATGACCTTGGCGGGACCGCTGCAGGATCTGCGCACCGTGGCGGAGCGCGCCAACGACCTCACCCGGCAGTTGCTGGCGTTCGCCCGGCGGCAGACGCTCGATCGCCAGCAGATCGACCTTCGCCATACCATTGACCAGAACGCCCGGATGCTGCGGCGCCTGCTCGGTCCGCAGATCGAGCTCGCGATCGAGACACCGGAGCATCCGTGTCCGGTCTTCGCCGACGCCGGCGCACTCACCCAGGTGATCACGAATCTTGCGGTCAACGCCCGCGATGCGATGCCGCGGGGTGGCCGCCTGGAGCTGGGGTGTCGGATCGTGGCGGTGACCGCCACGCCTTCGCCTGCGGGGCGGGAGATCCCGGGCGGCGATTTCGTGCGTCTCCATGTCGTGGACAACGGCTGTGGCATGCCGGAGGAGATCCGAAGCCGGGTGTTCGACCCGTTCTTCACCACGAAGGAGAAGGACAAGGGCACCGGGCTGGGGCTCTCGGTCTCGCTGGGCATCGTCGAACAGCATGGCGGCTGGATCGAGGTGTTCAGCGAGGTGGGGCGCGGGACGGAGTTCCGCGTTTTCCTCCCGCGACAGGAGTTGCTCACGCCGACAGCCGCGGTCGCTCCTTCCGCGCCGGTGCCGCGGGTGCGCGGCACCGAGACGATCCTGCTCGTCGAGGACGAGGACTCCGTGCGCCGGTTGGCGATCGGTGCCTTGGAGTGGAGCGGGTTCAAGATTGTCGAGGCCGCGAACGGCGTCGAAGCCCTCCGGCTGTGGGCTGAGCGCCCGGCGGAGATCCAGCTCATCCTCACGGATGTGGCGATGCCGGGCGGAGTGAGCGGCGTCGATCTGGCGCAGGCCTGCCGGCGCGACCGGCCGGAAGTGCCGATCCTCATCACCAGCGGCTACAACCAGGAGGAGGTCAGTTTCGGCGACGGTTGCTGGGACGACATCCGCTTCCTGCCGAAGCCCTACACGATGGCGGCGTTGGCGCAGGCGGCCCGCGAGACCATCGACGCCGGTGTCCCGCCGCGCCCGGCGTAGCCGTTCAACGGAGGAGCCGTACGCGATGGCGACCGGGGGCCTCGATCCGGAGCTGCAGCAGGAACGTGCCGGGCGGCAGCCAGCCGGCGATGCGCTCGGGCCACTCGATGGCGAGGCAGTAGGGGGCGACGAGAAAATCCTCCAGCAGCAGATCCTCGACTTGGTCGGGTGACTCGAGGCGGTAGGCGTCGAGGTGTACGAGCGTCCGCGCTCCGTGGTGGATGTTGTAGAGCGTGAACGTGGGACTGGTCACCCGCTCGCGGATGCCGAAGGCTTCGGCGAGGCCCTGCACGAAGGTGGTCTTGCCCACGCCGAGGTCGCCGCTGAGCGCGAGCACGGCTTCGGGAGGCAACGCTTCGCCGAGCCGGCGCGCGAGGGCATGCATGGCGTCGGTCGAGTCGGCGAGCGCGCCTTGCTCAAGCTCCTGCCAGATGTTCATAGCCGTGGAAGCGTTCGAGCGGGATGGTTCCGGTGCTCGGATCGTCGGCGCGGACAAAGCGCCCGATGCGGGTGAGCGTGGTGGCAAAGCGGTTGCGCCACGCCTGTTCGAAGGCGGCGCGGTCGCATCTGGCGGAGAGGGCGAAGAGGAGTTCGAAGTCTTCGCCGTCGCTCAGTGCATGATCGAGGGCGGTGCGGCCGTCGCGGCGGGCGAGGGTGCGGGCGGCGCGGCTGATGGGCAGCGCCGCCGGGTCGAGGGCCGGCTTCGCACCGGCCGGAACGAGCTCGAGGAGGTCCTTGGCGAGGCCATCGCTCACGTCCATGAGGCAGCGGACTTCGCGGCGGGTGGCGAGCCAGCGGCCCTCGGCCAGGCGCGGGGTGAAACGGTGGTGCTTGCCGAGGATGCTGCCGCCGAGTTCGCCGGTGACGTAGAGCCAGTCGCCGACCTTGGCGCCTTGGCGGGTGAGCACGCGCGGGCCGGAGGCTTCGCCGAGGAGCGTGAGGAAGGCGCCGAGCAGGTCGGGCGACTCGGCGATGTCGCCGCCGGCGATGGCCACGCCGTGGCGGTGGGCGCAGCGGCCGAGGGCGCGGTAGAAACCGCGGATCCAGGCGATGGAGACACGGCGCGGCAGGGCGAGCGAGACGACGGCCGAGCGCGGCGCGCCGCCCATCGCGGCGATGTCGCTGAGGTTGCGCTTGAGGAGTTTCTCGGCGGCGGCGGCGGGCGAGAGCGAGTCGTCGAAGTGGCGGCCGTAGAGGACCGGGTCGGTGGTGACGAGCAGCCGGCGTTTTCCGGAGGCGGGGAGGACGGCGCAGTCGTCGCCGATGCCGAAGGGCGCGGGTGGGGTGGCGGGGCCGAGCCACTCGCGGAGGCGGGCGATGAGCCGGCGTTCGCCGAGGGCGCCGACGGAGCGCGCTGGGTTGGCGGTGAACGGGTTCACGAGTTGCCGCCGAGGCCGGCGAGCAGGCGCACGATGGAGTTGAGGTTGAAGAGGCCGTGGGCCACGACCGGCACGAGCAAGCTGCCCGTCTTTTCGTAGGCGAGGGCGAAGACGAGCCCGAGGACGACGAGCGGCAGGAAATGGACAGCGCTCAGATGCAGGGAGGCGAAGGCGACGCCGCTCAGCAGCAGCGCCGCCCAGCGGGGCAGGTAGCGGCGGGAGATGCGGAAGACCCCGGCGCGGAAGATCAGCTCCTCGCCGAGCGGTGCGACGACGATGGCCATGAATGTGAGGACGAGCAACAGCGGTGCCGACTTGGTCGTGGCGAAGAGGTTCGCGAGATCCTGCTGCACCACCGGCAGGCCGAAGAACTCGAGCACTGCGGTCGACGCCGCGCTGGCGGCACCGACGAGCGGCAGGGCGCCGAGGAAGACGGCGGCGCCGAGCAGCAGGCGGTCGATCGCCGGTGCGGGCGGGTTGCGCCCCAGACGAGGCAAGGGGCGGCCGACCGAGCGACGGTAGAGGGCGAAGGCGACCACGGAGACGATCATGGCCCCTTGGAAGCCGCAGACCGAGAGAACAGAGACCCAGCCGTCGGAGGTTCCGAGGCCGAGTTGCCGGGCGATGGAACCCGCAGCGAGACTACAGACGAGCATCGCGCAGACCGACACCCAGCAGACCAACAAGGAGTCGACGAGCGGTGCATCCCATGCCGGCAGGTGCGCGGGTTGGCGGCGCAGCGGCTGCAATCTCGGGACGAAGAACCAAACGCCGATCAGCCCAAGTCCGATCGCCATGAGCACCCATTGGGCGAGTTCGACGGCGGTGGCGGAGGAGGATAGATCGGGCATCGCGCGGATGTTGGGCAAGCCCTCGCCGGGAACCAAGGAAGAAGAGGGCGGGGGCCCGGTGGAGCGGTGAACGGTGCGTCGGCCTGAGGCCTCCATTGCCGCGTTTCTCGCTTCGCTGCGGTACGCGGGCCGGGCCGGTGGCCAGTGAGTGGCGGCTGCGGCTCCGAAAGCGGTCTGCCGATGCAGTTCGGCCGCGCGGCAGAGATGACCAGCAACAGAAGAGCTGCTCTCGCGAGCAGCTCCACAGGGGGCGGGGTGGCCGGGGGCCCGCCCGGGCGGCGCGCCCATGATTCCGGGCGGGTT
>JAEXPL010000416.1 GCA_023446865.1 Verrucomicrobiota bacterium
GGGTGGAGGCGGGCCCTCGGCCCCGCTCCGGCCGCCACGCTCAGCGCGCGGCGGCACCGGCGAGCGACAACGTCAGCTCGATCCGCTCGGAAACCTTGTCGGTGTACTGCCCGGCCTGCAGGCCAAAGTCCGAGCGGTTGATCGCAAAAGTGGCCCGCAGGACCAGCAGGTCGCCCTTGAGGTCGGGCTTGTTCAAACGCGCGCCGAGCCTGTCGGGCAAGTGCGTGAACGTCACCGGCACGGTAACCTCCTTGCTCACGCCCTTCACGGTGAGCACGCCGGTCACGTCGGCCTTGATCGTGGCGCCATCGGCCTTCGCGTGCTGGACCCCTTTCGCCTCGAAGACGATCTCAGGAAACTTCTCGACCTCGAGCCAGTTGGCCCCGCGCAAATGCTCCAGCATCGTCGGATTGCCCACGGTGAGCGATGCGGTGCCGAGGACGATCCGCCCGGTGGTCGCCTTGGGCGCGGCGGGGTCAAAGACGACCGTGCCGGAGATACCTGTGCCCTGGCCGGAGATCGATTCGAGCGGAGCATCGAGGTGGAATTGGACGTTGTTGACGCCCTTCGGGTCCTTGAAATCGAAGGTCTGCGGCGCGGCGGTGAGCCCCGCGGCGGCAAGGACGAGAGCGAGCGAAACGGTACGATGGATCGTGGTCATGGTAGTGGTTGATGCGGTGGTAGTTTTCTGCGGTAGAAAATGGTCGCGGCGAAGAACACTCCGCCCAGCAGGAGGCCCGCCGCCGGCGTCTCCACGCCCGGCACAAAACCTTCCCGCCACTCGATCACGCTCAGACCGGTGATTTCGTCGGTGCGCTCGACGCCGACACGCGTCCGCCACCAGCCCACATGCGCCCCCGCCACCACCCACCACCCCAGGGCGGCGAGGATGACGGTGACAGCAACGAGTCGGAGGGCGCAGCGCATGGTGGCAGGAGGGAAGTCGACTTTGTCTTGATGTCAAGAGACCCGCCGATGGCGCCACCTCGAGCCACCCTCCTAACGCCCGAGCAAAAATCGCAAAGATTCGCTCTCGACGCCGGCCGCAACGGTTGGAATGCTGCCGCCCCTCCCGCCGCCGACCCCCAAACTCTCGGCCTCTTTACTTCGCATGAACGTTCGCACCCTCCTTCTGGCTCTCGCCGCCACCTGCGGCGCTTTCGGTTCCTCCGCTCTCGCCCAGGATATCGCCGGTGAAATCGGCACTTCCTCGGCCCTGCTCCAGGCACGCATCACTCCGGAGATGCGCAAGGCCGCGGGCATCTCCGATCAGATCGAGGGATGGGCACGCTTCGAAGCGGCCGACAACCCTGAGTTCACCCGCCCGTCGGTGAGCGAGTGGATCAAGATCAGCCCGCAGTCCGACAACGTCATCAAGTACATGTTCGGCCGCCTCCGCGACGACATCCTCCGCGGCGGTCGCACCTACTACTGGCGCTACAAGTTCGGTCCCAGCCCCGCGCAGGTCACCACCAGCGCCGTCCACACTTTCCAGACGATGACCGGCTCGCTCGGCTCCCGCCCGATGCGCATCGCCGTCATCCAAGGCATCGACGCCTCCTCGCCGAAGCTCTCCGCCGCGATCGACCAGCTCATCGCCGCCAAGCCCGACTACGTCGTCTTCAACGGCAACAGCGTCGCCTACGACGCGCCGCCGGCCGCCACCACCGCCGAGGCGATGCGGGCGAAATGGGCCACGCTCCTCACCCAGCCGAAGGTCGCCAGCCTGCTCGGTCAGGTCGGCACCTACTGGCTCAAGAACGACCGCGACTTCCGCTTCGCCGGTGCCGACTACACCGCCGGCAAGGAGCCGAGCGCCGAACTCGGATCCGACATCTTCCGCGAGCAGATCCCCGTCACCGATCCGCGCGACCCGACCAGCCTCACCTTCCGCTCCGTGCAGGCCACCCGCGACCTCGCCCTCTGGATGCTCGAGGTCCGCGACTACCGCAGCCCCAACGGCGCCACCGACAACAAGGACAAGTCCATCTGGGGCGCGTCCCAAGGAGAGTGGTTGCTGCGCCAGCACGTGAGCTCCACCACGAACTTCAAGGTCGTGATCCAGCCCACCGCCGTCGTCGGCCCCGATGCCGCCCCCGACAGCCAGATCGTCGCCTTCCGCACCGAGCGCCAGGGCTTCCTCGACCACGTGAAGGCGAACAAGCTCAATGAGAAGAACCTGATCATGATCGTGGGTGGCAACGCCCAGTACCACTCCGTCTCGTCCGAAGGCCTCGACGAGATCTCGGTCGGCTCGCTCACGACCCCCGCGGCCATCGCCGCAACCCCCGCCGGCGTGACTCTGGCCTACAGCCAGCCGCAGCCCGCCCCCGGCTTCGCCCTGATCGAGGTCGTCCCGGGCGTCGCCGCCACGGCCGCCACCGCCGACAAGCCCGCCGTCGAGGGCGTCGCCGCCAAGCTTACCATCTCGCTGATCAACGCCGAGACCGGCGCCGTCGTCCACACGGTCACCAAGACCGCGGCGATCGTCACGAAGAAGTAGGCGCGAGTTTCTCCCTTTCCCCAGCCGCGCCGGTTTCCGGCGCGGCTTTTTTGTGGCGACGCCCAGCCGTGTTTGCTCGAGGCAACAATGCTTCGCAGGCAACTCGCGTCCAGCAGCCCGCCCGGCCTCCCTGCTCACCCAGCCGGCACGACCTCCCCGTAGGTCCAGTCTCCGACTGGACTCCTCGGCTCCAGCCGGATCCCCCGCCCATGCCCATTGCGACCGGTCGCAGACCACAGTCGTCCCATAGGGGCAGGAGTGAGGCGGCTCGGCGGAGCGGTGATTTGCTGCCAGTA
>JAEXPL010000306.1 GCA_023446865.1 Verrucomicrobiota bacterium
GGAGTTCTTCATCGCGTGGTACGGGGCCAACCCGTACGAGGGCTTCGCCTTCATCAACCGCGCGTTCGGTCCCTACGCCTGGGCCTACTGGATCATGATCAGCTGCAACGTCATCACCCCGCAGCTCTTCTGGTTCCGCAAGGTGCGCGAGAACACCACGCTGGTCTGGATCCTCTCCATCTTCGTCAACGTCGGCATGTGGTTCGAGCGCTTCGTGATCATCGTCACCTCGCTCGCCCGCGACTACCTGCCCTCGAGCTGGGGCTACTACTCGCCGTCGGTCGTCGAGCTCTTCACGTTCTTCGGCACCTTCGGCGTGTTCAGCGTCCTCTTCCTGCTGTTCCTGCGCTTCCTGCCGCTGATGGCGATGGCCGAGATCAAGGCCGTCTCCCCGCAGGCCGACCCGCACGCCGGCCACGACGCCCACGCGCACCACTGAGCCGCCCACCGCACCCGCGCCATGAGCGAACAAATCCACGGTTACCTCGCCGCCTTCGACACCCCGGCCGACATCATGCATGCGGCCGAGCAGGTGCGCGACGCCGGCTTCCAACGCTGGGACGTCCACACGCCGTTCCCCGTCCACGGCATGGACAGCGCGATGGGCCTGAAACGCTCCCGCGTCCAGCGCCTCACGCTGCTCGGCGGCATCACCGGCTTCACCATCGGCATGTCGATGGTGTGGTTCATGAACGCGTTCGACTACCCGCTGGTCGTCGGCGGCAAGCCGCTCTTTAGCCCGATGTTCGCGTTCCCGGTTTCATACGAGCTGACCATCTTGCTCGCCTCCTTCGGCACGCTCGGCGGCATGTTCCTTTTCAACCGGTTGCCGATGCACTATCACCCGGTGATGAAGGCCGTCGAATGGCCGCGCGCCACCGACGCCCGCTTCTTCATCGCGATCGACGCCGACGACCCGCAGTTCGACCTCGTCCGCACCCGCGCCTTCCTGCGCGAGATCGGCGGCAAGGACATCGCCGCCCTCGAGCCCTGACGCCACGACGCACGCCACCATGCGCTACGCCTACTACGCCCTCGCTTTCATCGTCGTCGCCGTCGTCTCGCTCGCCGGATTCCGCGGCTGCACCTCGTCGCGCAGCCCGATCGAGCTCTTCGACGACATGGTCCGCCAGCCGAAGTACAAGGCCCAGAGCCGCTCGGAGTTCTTCGCCGACGGCCGCACGGATCGTCCGATCCCAGCCAATACCGTGGCCCGCGGCGACCTCCAGGCCGACGACCACCGTTATCGCGGCAAGAACGCCGATGGTTCCTTCGCCCGCGGTTTCCCGGCGGTGTTGCCTGTGACCCACGACCTCATGGCCCGCGGCCAGCAGCGTTACACCATCTACTGCGCGCCGTGCCACGGCGCCGTCGGCGACGGTCAGGGCATCACCAAGGCCTACGGCATGACCGCTACGCCGACCTACCATGACGACCGGCTCCGCCAGATGGCCGAGGGCGAGCTCTTCAACACCATCACCAACGGCAAGAACACGATGATGCCCTACGCCGACAAACTGCCGGCCGACGACCGCTGGGCCGTCATCGCCTACCTCCGCGCCCTCCAGCGCGCGCAGAACGGCCGCGAGGCCGATGTCCCCGCCGCCGCCCGCGCCCAACTCGGAACGAAATGAGCTCCTCCGCTGCATCCTTTTCTTCGGCGCCCGCCGCGCCCGCGCTCGCCGGTTCGTCGCTCCCGCTCGGGATCGGCGTCGCTGGACTCGCGGTGGCTGCCGCCGGTTTCTTTGTCGATGGTCCGCAGGCCGCGGCCGCCGGCTGGCTCACCGCCATTGTCTTCTGGGTCGGCATCGCTGTGGGCATGCTCTTCCTGATCATGCTCGGCTACATTTTCGACGCCGGCTGGAGCATCGTGCTGCGCCGCCAGGTTGAGCACGTCGTCTCGGTCTTCAAGTGGCTCGCGATCCTCTTCCTACCGCTCCTGCTGCTCTCGTGGTTCTACCAGCCGGATCTGCTTTGGCGCTGGATGAATCCGAACTTCGACTTCGCCGGCGTCGGCGGCCACGGCACGGTCGCGACCGATATCCTCTACGGCAAGAAGTCCGGCTTCCTCAGCCAGGGCTTCTTCACCATCCGCGCGCTGGCATATTTCGGCATCTGGATCGGACTCGCCGCCGTCTTCCGCCGGAATTCGTTCTCGCAGGATGCCGACGGCGATCCGAAGTGGACGCTTTCCTCGCGCAAGTGGGCCGCCGCCGGCCTTGCGCTCACCGCGGTCTCGTCGACCTTCGCCGCGATCGACTGGGTGAAGAGCCTCGAGTACCACTGGTTCTCGACGATGTACGGCGTGTGGTACTTCGCCAACGGTATGCGCGGTGCGCTCTCAATTCTCGCGTTGATCGTGATCGTCGGCCTGACTCGCGGCACGTTCACCGGCGTGGTCAACCGCACGCACCTCTACGACGTGGGCAAGCTCATGTTGGCCTTCACGGTCTTCTGGGCGTACATCACTTTCTCCCAGTACTTCCTGATCTGGAACGCCAACGTCCCCGAGGAGACCTTCTGGTACAACCTCCGCGAGGTCCTGCACAACGGCGAGGCGAGCCAGTGGAAGTGGGTCGGCATGGCGATTCTCTTTGGCCACTTCCTCCTGCCGTTCCTCTACCTGCTCAGCTACAAGGTGAAGGTCACACCGAAGGCGCTCGCGCCGATTGCGATCTGGATCCTCGCCACCTCGCTGCTCGACGTGTGCTACAACGTGCTGCCGTTCCGCAAGGACTCGCTCGGCGACCCGCTGCCGTTCCTGAGCTCGCACCTGATCTGGACGATCGCTGCAGTCATCGGAGTGGGCGGCATCTGCGTGTGGTCCTACCTCCGCAGCTTCCCGACCGCGAAGCTCATCCCGATCCGCGACCCGCGCATCCAAGAGTCGCTCAGCCACCGCGAGTAACCCGCCAATTCCTCATGGCTCACGAAACCTCCGCTCCCGCCCGCAGCAGCTTCGCCCTCACCGCCGGTGTGGTGTTGGCCTGTTTCCTTGTCTTCGCGGCCATCGTCGCCTTCGCCTACCTGCGCAACCGTGACACAACCGTTGCGGTCGACCTCAGCAAGATCGACCCGGCCGACCAGTGGAGATATACGGAGAAAGGTCGCGCCGACCGCCTGGCTGAGCTCCGTGGCAAGGAGCAGGCCGCCGCCACCACTTACGGCTGGGTCGACCAATCCGCCGGCGTGGTGCGCCTCCCGATCGATCGCGCGATGGAGCTGGTCGTCGCGGAGCAGGGGAGGAAGAACTGACCATGGGTTTCGGTGCCTACACCTTCGTCGTCGTGATGGCCGCGGCCGTGATGGCCTCGGCCGTGTACGCGCTCTATTGGGCGGTGAAGACCGGCCAGTTCTGCGAGTTCGAGAAGGGTGCGACTGAGATCTTCGACGAGGAGGAGCCGCAGGGCCGCGCCACGGATTTCTTCCCGCGCAAGAAGGGTAGGGCGAACCGTCCCGGTGAGCCGCGGCTCGGCGGGGCCGCCTCACCGTACCAGAAAACCCCCACCGCCTGATTTTCCGATGAGTTCCGCCGATTCCAGTCTCGCCGCTTCCCTGAAGCCCGGCACCTCCGAGGCGACCGCCGAACGCGCGTTGCTCAGCGAGATCGACGCCTCCACGCGTCGTCCGGTCTTCGCCTTCCTTTGTGCCGCGCTCGTGTGGCTGTTGCTTGGCACAGCGTTCGCGCTGATCGCCTCGATCAAGCTCCACAATCCCGCCTTCCTCGGCCAGGCCGAGTGGCTGACCTTCGGCAATATTCGCACGGCCCATCTGAACTCGGTCGTCTACGGCTGGGCGACCAACGCCGCCTTCGCTGTCGCGCTGTGGATCATGGCGCGCCTCTCGCGCACGCAGGTGCGGCACCTCGGCATCCTCGATGTGGCGGGCTTCTTCTGGAATCTCGGCGTCGCGATCGGCATCGCCGGTATCCTGAGTGGCGATTCGACGTCGATCGAGTGGCTCGAGTTTCCCGCCTACGCCACGCCGCTGCTCTTCGTCGCCTACGCACTCATCGGCATTTGGGCGATCATCGCGTTCCGCTTCCGCCAGCCGGGCCACGTCTACGTCTCGCAATGGTATCTGCTCGCGGCGCTGTTCTGGTTCCCGTGGCTCTACTCGATCGCGCAGCTCATGCTCGTCTTTGCCCCGGTGCACGGCGCCGTGCAGCCGCTGGTCAACTGGTGGTTCGCCCACAACGTTCTCGGCCTCTGGTTCACGCCGATCGGCCTCGCCGCGATCTACTATCTCCTGCCGAAAGTCCTCGGGAAACCGATCCACAGCTACTACCTCTCGGCGCTTGGTTTCTGGTCCCTCGCACTGTTCTACAACTGGGCGGGCGTGCACCATCTCATCGGCGGACCGGAGCCGGCGTGGGTCATCACCGCGGGCATTGTCGCCAGCTTGCTGATGGTCATCCCGGTCGTCACCACGGGCATCAACCACCACCTTACGATGCTCGGCAGCTTCGGCCGGTTGAAGGACAGCCCCACGCTGCGCTTCATCGTCTTTGGCGGCATGAGCTACACGCTGGTGAGCCTGATCGGTTCGGCAATGGCGGTGCGGTCGTTCAACGAGCTCGCCCACTTCACGCACTTCACCGTGGCCCACGCCCACCATGGGCTCTACGCCTTCTTCACCATGGTGATGTTCGGTGCGATCTACTACATGATGCCGCGCCTCACCGGCCGCGAGTGGCCCTCGGCACCGTTGATCTCCGTGCACTTCTGGTTCTGCGCCGTGGGCATCACGATCTACGTCGTGGGCCTGAAGATCGGTGGCCTGATCCAGGGCTGGGAAATGATCGCCACGACCACCGATCCCAAGACCGGTGAGGTCGCGTTGAAGATTCCGCTCTTCCTCGACATCGTGAAGCACACGCTGCCGTACCTCGTCTCGCGCAGCCTCGCCGGGATGATGATCACGATCGGCCATCTCGCTTTCGCCGTGCACTTCGTCTGGATGTTGCTGCAGCCGCGCGCCGCCGCCGGTACCCAGCCCGTCCGCCTCAGCCCCGACGCCGCTCAGACGGCTTCCCGCGCATGAACAAAGGACCGCTTCTCTTCCTCGGGATCTTCCTGGCGCTCGCGTTTTCGTGGACGGGCATCGTCCTCACGAATCACCTGACCGTCGGCAAGATCGGCACCTACGTCGACGCCGACACCGGCACCGCGTTCCCGCAGGCCGTGCCCGGCCTCGCACGGCAGGGCAAGCTCGTGTACCAACAGCTTGGTTGTATCTACTGCCACACCCAGCAAGTCCGGCGGCCCGGTTTCGGCGCCGACGACCTCCGCGGCTGGGGCGAACGCCAGAGCGTGCCGCGCGACTACGTGCAGCAGGACCGCCTGCTCCTCGGCACGATGCGCACCGGCCCGGATCTCATGAATGTGGGTGCGCGCCCGCTCAACGCCGACTGGCACTACAAGCATCTCCTCGACCCGCAGCTCACTTCGCCCGGTTCGATCATGCCGCCGTTTGGTTTCCTCTTCGAGACGCGCAAGATCGTCGGCCAGCCCTCGCC
>JAEXPL010000014.1 GCA_023446865.1 Verrucomicrobiota bacterium
GCCCTCGGCCGGTCGACAGTCAGGAAGATCCCCGCAGCTGGTGCCCGCGGGTGACGGCGCCCTCCCCCTTCGCACGCTTCAACGCATCGACCGCGGCGGCGAGCTTGTGGCGCTTCTCGCTCTGCGCCGCCCCGAACAGCTCGAGTTGCCGCGCCGGGTCTTCCACCTGCGACAACCGCACGCTCACCAGCCGCAACGGCCGCCGCTGCTTCCACGCGCTGCGCAACAACGGCGCAATCTGCGGGTAGAAATCGGTCTCCAGGTCGCTCGCCACCGGCAGACTGTGCCCGGCCGAGACATCCTCCATGCCCGGATAACGGATCTTGATCGTGATCGTCCGCGCGCATTTCCCGTCGTCGCGCAGCTTCGGCAGCAACTCGTCGAGCATGCGCTTCGCCACGCGCTCGATCTCCGCAAAGTCGGCAATGTCGCGCGCAAACGTCTCCTGCTGCGAATAGCTCTTTGCCTCCCACTCGACGGTCTCCACCAGTGAAGCGTCCTCTCCGCGAGCCAGCGCCAGTACCTTCTGGAACCCGTCGCCGAAGAAGTGTCGCAGCACCGGTTCCGGCGCCGCCAGGAGTTCCGCCACCGTCTTGAGGCCGGCCGCGACCAGCTGCGGCTCCGTCTTCACGCCGATCCCCGGCAACCGGCCCACCCCGAGCGGCGCGAGAAACGCCGCCTCGCCCCCGGGCGGCACGACGACAAAAGCTCGCGGCTTGCGCAGCTTGCTCGCGATGGCGGCCACGAGCTTGTTCGCCGCCAGGCCCCACGAGAGAGACAACCCCAGCTCCGCCGCGATCGCGGCATCCAACGCTCGGATGCGTGCCTCCAGCTCCGCCTGCGAGCCGAACCCGCATGGTGCCACGTCGAGATACCCCTCGTCGATCGAACGCCGCTCCACTTGCGGGGTCACCGTTTCGCACAAGTCGAACATGCGCTGCGACACCCGGCCGTAAAGCCCCGGCGTATGCTTGATCAGCACCAGCTCCGGACACACCTGCAGCGCCTTCGTCGTCGGCATCGGCGTGTACACGCCGGCGGCCCGCGCCTCGTAGCTTGCCGAGGAGATGATGCCGCGTGTCGTGCCGCCCACGGCACACTTTTTCCCCCGCAGCGACGGATCGCGCGCCTGTTCGCACGCGACGAAGAACGCGTCGGCGTCGAGGTGGACGATGGTGGTGAGCGGCGGCACGCGCCCGTTATGGCGCTCCGCGCGCCGGCGGCGCAACCGCAACCCGCCAGTGCCGCCACTCGCTTCGTGCCGCGACCCCGCGAGCCGCGCCCCGCGAAGCCGGTGCCGGCGGCCGGATCAACCCGGGCGATGCTCCCGCGAATCCACGAGCGAACTTCCGTCAACCGCTGGTGCAAACGCCGTCCGGCATGCGCTCCCCGTGGATCCGGTGGCCGCGGGCACCGCCGACTCCAGCCGTGAGCATCAGCTCAGGTGTTCCGGCGTCCAGTCAGAGACTGGACCAACTCGCGGACTGGATGGCTCAGATGTAGTCCAACAACGAGCGCTGGAGAATCTTCGAGCCCGCCTGGAGTGCCGCCTGGTAGGAGCGCTCGGAGTTCTGGTATTTGATGATCGTCTCGGCGAGGTCGATCTTGGTCTCCCCGTCGGAGAGGTCTGCCAGCTGGTTGAAGCGTACCGAGTTCTGCTCCTGGGTGGAATTGATCCGGAACTGCGACGTGGTCATCGTACTGAGCATCTTCGTGATCCGATCCTCGTCGTCGCCGAGCGTGTTCTGCGTCGTGGTGAGGGTGGCCCGCGCGGTGGCCATCCCGGTCTGGTCGTTGGCGGCGGTCGCCGTGCTGAGATCGTTCACCGCATCGCGCAACGCGACGAGATTGCTCATGAGATCGCGCAACTCGAGATTCTGCGTGCCGCTGTTGAGCATCGGCACCTGGGCATTCTCGCTGACCGGGACCTCGGGGGCCGCGAGGGCGCTGCCGGCATAGTTCACAGCCGTGATCCGGTTGGTGGTCGCATCCCGGGTGGCGGTGAAAGGCTGAAGTCCGGTCTCGCGGCTACCGAAGAGGTAGGTGCCGCCAACCTGGGTGTTCGCGAGGGAGAACACCTGTTCGAGCAAACCGTCGATCTGCAGGGCCATCGCGGCCTGCTGATCGGCGTCGCCGGAGGAGGCCGCCGCAGGGGCAAGGTTGAATACCGTGCTCCCCATCTTCTTGATCGATTCGAGCGCGGTGGTGCTGACCTTGATGTTTGTCAGCGCGCGCTGCGCGTTGCGCTCGTACTGCTGCAACGCGCGCTTCTCGCTCTCGTAGCTCATCACCCGCCCGGTGGCCGGCACATCGTCGTCGGGGTTGTTGAGCCGGCGTCCGGTGGCCATCTGGCGCGTGAGCGCGCTCTGGTTGGCGGAGAGTCGGGAGAGATCGCTGGTGAGTTGGGCGGCCAGGGAGTTCGAGGTTACACGCAGCATGGGAACAGGGGGTTGGAAAGGATCTCACCCTCACCGGACCAGGGTGTTCATGACTTCGCTGAGCAGTTGGTCGATCACGCCCATCATCCGGGCCGAGGCCTGGTAGGCGCGCTGGTAGCGCATCATGTCGGCGGTCTCCTCGTCGATGGAAACGCCGCCGTAGGAGTTGCGTTGGGCCTTCAGCACCGCCTGGAGCGAGCTCTGGTCCTCCGAGCGGGAGCTCCCCACGGACAGATCCTGGGCCACCCGGGTGACAATCTTGGAGTAGGACTGGGCGGGGGTGCCGCCGTTGAACGTGTTGTCCTTGGCCAGTGCGGCCACGGCGAGGGCGCGGTCGTTGGCTCCGGACGGGCCGCCGGAGTCGCCGGCGATCACGGTCGCCGCTGTGGCGTTACGCGAGATGGTGGCGGCGGTGAGGTTGGCCCCGGTGAAGAAGTCGCCGTTCGCGTTGGTGCCGCCGTTGGTGTACGCAGCGTTGACATCGGTGACGAGGGCGTTGACGAACGTGTTGAGATCATCGCGGTAGGCCTGGACGGTCGCGCCGACCTCCTGGTAGCCGGCGAGGCTGCCGCCCGTCAGGGCCAGTGTCTGCGCGGGTCCGGCGGTGGGTGTCCAAACATAGTCCGAGCCCGAGCGGCTCAACGTCCCCGGCACCACCGAGAGATCGAGGAGATCGACGGTGCCGCCTCCGTTGTCGGCGACCTGGATCCCGATCTGCCCGGCGCTTTGCGGGACCGCGGTGAAGTTGATGTATTGGGCGAGCTCCTCGAGCTTCGCCTGGCGCTGGTCGCGCAGATCGACCGCGGTGCCCGGATTGACGACCTCGATCCGGCCAATCTGTCGGTTGAGGTCGGCGAGCGTGGTCAGCAGGCCGCTCACCTGCCGGAGATCCTCGTCCATCTGGCCGGTGAGAGTGTTGCCAGCCGCGGGCGCGGGCAGCGCGATGTCGGACAGGCGCTTGTCGGCCAGGTGGATCTTGTCGAGCAGGTCGTCGGTGTTGGCGATGAGCTGCTGCTTGGTGACGGTGCTGGAAGGCTCCGTGGCGAAGGACTGCCAGGCGTTGAAGAACGCGTCCGTCGACGCGGCGATGCCGGCGGGGAGTTCCGGGTTGCTGGTGATCGTCTCCACCGAGCCGCCGTCGCTGAAGACGCCCTGGCCGAGCGCGGTCTGTGCCTGCTCCAGATACTTCAACTGGGACTGCAGAAATGAGGTGTTCGCCGTCTCTTCGGTGATCTGGCCGTCGAGCAGGCGGTCGCGCATCTGCTGGATGCCGACCGGCTCGGCGCCGAGGCTCTGCGCGCCGAGGGGGGTGTTCACCGAACCCTTGTCGCCGAGGATCACGCGCTGACGCGCGTAGGCCGGATTGTTGACATTCGCCATGTTGCGCCCGACGAGGTCGAGCGCGGCGCTTTGCGCGCGCAGGGCATTGGTGCTGGTGTAGAGGCTGCCGAAGAGTCCGGACATGGCGGGGAGGCGCTCAACCGGTGGCGCGGTAGGTGGGCGCGGCGGTGCTGGCGGCAACCGCCAACTGCCCGTGACGCGAGTAGGTTTTCGTGAAGGCCTGGGGGCGGAGGGCGGGCACCAGCTCGCGATGCAATTCCACGAGCCGCGCGAGCATCATCTGGTTCTGCCGGGTGCGCTGCTTGGTGCGGTGCAGGAGGTGGTTGATCTCCTCGATGAGCGCCTCGAGCAACGGCCGCACTTCGGCCGGAAATTCGGGTAGGAGCTGCCGGAGCGAGCGCTCGGGCGGGCAACCGTGGGCGGTGGCGTAGCGGCGCACGGCGGTCTCCCGCTCGTCACGGAGGCTTCGGGCCAGATTCGCCTGTTCCTCAAGCAGGGGTACGAAGCCCGCCACGGCCTCGGAATCGAGGGCGAAGATCTTCTTCTGCTGCTCGTCGAAGAGCTGGAGCAGGCCGCCGTATTCGGCGAGCTCGCTGCGGAGCGCTTCGACCACCGGCGTCCACGCGGGGGTGCCGGCGACGGTGGGATTGTCGGCAAGGATCATGAGGAGGTCTCCGTGTTATCGGTCGCTGCGCCCTTCGGCGTGAGTTGCGGCACCAGCATCTTGGCGATCCCGAGCCCGCCGCCCTGGGTCACGCTCTGGGAGACGACGTCGGTGACGAGATATTGGTACACATCGCTGCCCGGCGGTTTGGTCTCACCGGAGCCCAACATCGGCTTGAGTGCCTCGCCGAGCAACTGGCGTACGAGGATGGCCTCGAACTGCTCCGCCGCCGCCTGCGCGGTCGCGCGCTTCGGGCCGGCCTGCATGGAGCGCTGGATCGAGGCGGGATCGGCGACGCCGAGCAAGGGGTTGATGGAGGCGGAGGACATGGTGGGTACGGCGGTCAGTTGATCACCACCTCGGCCTGGAGAGCGCCGGCGCGCTTGAGACTCTGGAAGATCGCCATCATCTCGCGCGAGGACACCCCGAGCGCGTTCAACGCCTTGGCGAGCTCCTCCACCGACGGCATTTCATCCACGACGCGGAAACCACCCTTCACCTCGCTGACCTCGGTGCTGGTCGAGGGCACCACCGCGGTCGTGCCGCCGGTGCTGAGCGGGTTGGGCTGGGAGACGCCCAAGGTCGAGGCAATCTTGATCGTGAGCGCGCCGTGGCTGATCGCGACCTGCGAAAGCCGCACGGTCGAGGTGGCCACGATCGTGCCGGTGCGCTCGTTGAGCACGATGCGCGCGGCAGTGTCGGGCTGCGCCTCGATCGCGCCGAGCGAGGCCACGAACGAGACCTCGTTGCCGACGAAATCCCGCGGCATCGCCACCGCCACCGTCGCCGCATCCTGGGCACGGGCGGAGCCGGGGAAACGGATGTTGATCTCGTCGGCGATGCGGGCCGCGGTGGTGAAATCGGGCTGGTGCAGCAGGAGGCGCACGACGCCATCGCGCACGACCGTCGCCGGAATCTCGCGTTCGACGATCGCGCCGTTGGTGATCACTGCGACGGTCGGATGGTTCTTCTGCACGGTGGCCCCGCCGGGGCCGCCGCCGCCGCCGATGAATCCGCCCACGGCCACCGGTCCCTGGGCCACGGCATAGACGGAGCCGTCGGCACCAAGCAGCGGGGTTTGGAGGAGCACACCGCCCTGGAGGCTTTTGGCCTCGCCGAGTGCGGCGACCGTGACGTCGATGCGGGCGCCGGGCTTGAGGAACGGGCCGATGTCGGCGGTGATCATCACCGCGGCGGCGTTCGAGGACTTGAGCGTGGTGGACGGGATCGAGATCCCGAAACGCTGGAGCGCATTGGCAATGGAACGCAGGGTCGCCTCGGAGTTCTTGTCGCCGTCGCCCGCGAGTCCGGCGACGATGCCGTAGCCGACGAGCTGGTTGTCGCGCCCGCCCTCCACCACCACAAGGTCCTTCAGGCGCGAGCCGTCCGCCCGGGCCAGCGCGCAGAGCGCGAGCGGGACGGCGATGAGCAGGAGACGCGGCAGGGTCATGGGGGTCATGGCAGGGGGATCAATACAGACGGAGGAGTTCGTAGAGCTTCGTGAGCCACCCCTTCTTCTGCGTGTCGGTGAGGCTGCCCTCGGTGATCACCTCGACGGTGGCGTTGGCGATGCTCGTCGAGGCGACGGTGTTGGCGGAGGTGATGTCGTCGGGCCGCACGACACCGCGAAGCACGAGATACTGGCGCTCGCCGCCCATCGACACGTGGCGCACGCCCTCGATCACGAGGTTGCCGTTCGGCAGCACGTCGGTGACGACGACCGCGGCGCGGGAGGTGAGCGAGGCCTTGTTGCTGGTCTCGCCGCTGGAGGCGAAGGCGTTGGAGCCGTCGTAGGTGGTTCCAGGATAGGCGCCGTTGTGCGTGCCAGCCGCGCTGGCGGCGAGGGGGAAGAGGAACTGCGAGATCGTGTTCCCGGCTGAGCTCTTCTTGTCCGCCTTCGACGACTGCGAATTCTGTGAGCTCACGCTCTCCTGCACGATGATCGTGACGATGTCGCCGGTGCGCGAGGCGCGACGATCGGCGAGCATGCCGCGGGTGTTATTGGCCGGCCAGACCGAGTCGGCCGACGCGCACGGCACGAGGAACAGGACGGCGAGGAAAAAGATGGGGCGGTGCATGTCAGTAGGTCACCCGGGCCTGGTTCTCCGCGGTGACGACAGCGGAGAAGTCCCGCCGCGACTCGGGGTTGCGCACGGTGATCGTCTCGCCGAGCGCACCGCTCTGCATCGCGAGGCCCTTCATCGTGATCGTGAGGGCGCCATGGACCGCAAGAACCTCCACGCGACTGCCGCGCTGCACGAGGGTGCGGCGCGCGACATCGCGCCACGAGAGCACCGCGCCGGCGGCGACGCCCCGGGCGACCGCCAGACCCGAGAGGTCCGCCGTGGCGGGCACGGCATCCTTGTCGCGCAGGAAGTCGTGCCGCCGGGGCTCGAAAAGCGAGAGCGAGAGGGCTTCGTCGCGCAGCACCGGCTGGCGGGCGACGAGGGCGGCGTCCCAGAGCCGGGCCTGCAGCGGCAGATTCCATTCTCCGAGCGTGCGGCCGGCGGCGACGAGACGGACCGGAATGATCATCTGCGGCGCGAGGCTCGCGGGCGGGGCCACGACCGTCATCTCCCAGTTCTCGGCCGCGACCGGCACCGGCTTCCAGGCGCGGAGCAGGGTGAGTTGCAGCTCCCCGGCCGTGCCGAAGTGCACCGCCAGCTGGTGGGCGATCGTCGGCAGGAACTGGTCCGGTCCGACAGGCGCCGGCGCGGCGCGCAGCAGGCCGGCCGCCCCGAGCGCGGTGAGAAGGAGTGTCCGCAAAATCTGGAGGTTGAGGCGCATCAGCGTTTGAGGTTATTGATCTCCTGGAGCATCGCATCCGAAGTCTGGATGGCCTTGCTGTTGATCTCGTAGGCTCGCTGGGCAATGATCATGTTCACCATCTCGCTCACGACATTGACGTTGGAGCCTTCGAGGTAGCCTTGGACGAGCTTGCCGTAGCCCTGCTCGCCGGGATTGCCCAGTTCGGGGGTGCCGCTGGCGGCGGTCTCGAGGTAGAGGTTGCCGCCGGCGTTCTCGAGACCGGTGGCGTTGGCGAAGCGCACCAGCTGGATCTTGAAGCTCGTGGTGCCGGTGGCGGTCTGCACCGTGACATCGCCGCTCTGCGACACCGAGATGTTCGTCGCCCCGTTCGGGATCGGCTGGAAACCGCTCAGGACGGGCAGGCCGTCGTTGGTCACCACCTGGCCGGTCGCCGTCACCTTGAACGAGCCGTCGCGCGTGTAAGCGCTGGTGCCATCGGGGCGCTGCACCTCGTAGAAGCCGTCGCCCTGGATGGCGAGGTCGAGCCGCTCGCCCGTCTCGGAAAGCTGCCCCTGGGTGAAGATCTTCGCGGTCGAGACCACGCGGGAGCCGGCGCCGACCTGGGTTCCGGAAGGCACGAGATTGCCCGCGCCCCCGTCGGCCCCGGCCGGCCGGTTCTGCTGATAGAGCAGATCCTGGAACTCGATCTTGGACTTCTTGAACCCCGTGGTGTTCACGTTCGCGAGATTGTTCGCGATCGTGTCGAGGTTGAGCTGCTGGGCCTGCATGCCCGTGGCGGACGAATAGAGGGCGACATTCATGCGCGGAAGTGTTCAGGAGTTGGGCACATGGGTTCAGCGCCGTCCCCGCCCCCGGCCGACGCGGCCACGGTGGGCGGTGCCGGGGCGAAGCCGGTATTCGGGCAGCAGCAGGCAGCACAGCCGGTGCGACGGCTCGTCGCAGCGGGCCGGCGGGATGGGACTCAAGGGGGCGAACCGGGATGGCATCATGATGGGCGGAGGTTCGGGGCGCGCGGCTCAGCCGACCGCACGGATGGTCTTGTCGAGGATGTCGTCGCGCGAAGTGATCACCTTCTGCGCCGCCTCGTACGCCCGGGTGATCTGGATGAGATTCACCATCTCGCCGACGGGCTGGACATTGCTCGTCTCAAGCGCGCCCTGCATGAGTTCGGGAACTTCCACGGTCTGCGGGAGCTGGCCATTGGCAGCGAACAGACCGCCGGCCAGCGGGACGAGCGCCTGGGGGTTGTCGAACCGTTGCACGGTCAACCGGCCGATCTGCCGGCCGTCCTGGGACAGGGTGCCATCGGGCGCGATCGCCAACGGGCCACCTTCCGGCAGCAGCTGGATCGGCGCCCCGCCCTCGCCCAGCAGCAGGTTGCCCTGGGTATCGACGAGCGTCCGGTCGGTGTTCGTATAAAAGCTTCCGGCACGCGTGTAGGCCCGGTTGCCATCGGTGGTCTGCACCTCGAAAAACCCCTCGCCGCGGATCGCCACATCCAGGTCGCGCCCGGTGCCGACGAACTGCCCGGGCTGGAAACTGATGGAGACCCGGCTGGAGGGAAACATCACGGGGCGGCCCGCCTGCGCACCGCTGGTTCCGGCGGACGGCATGACTCCAGCGCCCTGCATCGAGAACTCCACCTCACGCTTGCGAAAGCCCGGAGAGGCACTGGCGGCAATATTGTGCGACGTCGCCTCCTGCCAGCGCTCCATCGCGCCCAATGCAGCTGCTCCGAGGTAGAGACCGAGGTTCATTGGGCCCCGGAATTGCAGTCCTTGTGCCAGAGTCTTTTCTCCCTCTCCTCCAGCGCGTTGCGCCGAAGCCTCGCGCGACGAGGGCAAACTCTGCCATCTGCCGCGGGCAGCTTGTGCCGCCACCGTGCAGCGCAGGGATGTCCCCCGCACCGCCCACCCACGGCGGACGTCGTCACTTCACGAATGGTTCGGCCCACCACCCAGCCCATGGTCGAACGGCGGGCGGCCGCATCCGCTTCCCCGGCGCCCCACAAACCAGCGCGTCCGGCGGGACCGCGGAGATTGGCGCGCCTCAGCGGGGGCCGGGGCCGTAGGCGCAAAGAATCTCGATCTTCTCCCCGCAGCGGCAGGTGACGATGAGCTTCGTCACGCGGTCGCCCTCCTTGATCGCCTCGACCGAGACCTCATGCCCGCTCGTCGGGCCGGCCGCCCCGGGCATGGCACCGAGCAACGCCGCATCAAACACCGGCGGAGCACTCGCTGACCTCGGGGTCGATCCGGACGGGGACGCAACACGGGGGCGGTTCTGGAGGAAATCTTTCACGGGAAATCAGTGGGGAAGCTCCGGTGACGGCGCCTTCTCGGAAGGTGGGCGGTCGGGCAGGCGGTCGCGATCGTCCGAGGGCCGTTTATCCATCGAGAGGCTCATGACGATTCTTTGGTTACGCGGTGCATCCGGTTGTAGGCCGGGCAGCGGTCGGGTGGAACCCAAGCCGCTCAAGCGATCGAACCGGGAGGAATCGACGGCGTAGTAGGTCAAGGCACGACGCACCGCCTGCACCTGATCGGTCGACAGATCCCAGTCCGTATAGCCTTCCTTGGGGCTGACCATGCCGGCACGGACGTGTCCCTCGATCACCACGCGAAACTGCTGCCGGTCGATCAGCCACGCGAGATTCTGCATCATCATGTTGCCCCAGTCGGTGAAGTCCGCCGAGTCGCGCGCGAAGAGCGGCTGCGTGTTGCGATCGAACAGAGTGACGCGCAGACCGTCGCTGGTGACCTCCACCTGCATCGGGTTGTTCGGGTCGGTCTCGGACACATTGAGCAACCGGTAGAACTCCCGAGCCAGCGCCTGCATCGCGTTGAAATCGATGGCCGACGCCTTGCTGCCCGAGCCGTCGCTGTCGGCACCGCGCGGCACGGCGTTGGACTCGAAGGGCAACACACCGCTGGTGTTGTCGAGCGGCGAGTTGAACGGGCTCTGGAAATACTGCGAGGTGGCGATGAGGATCTCCTGGTCCTGCGACGAGATCCACAGCACGAGAAACAGCGCCATCATGGCCGTCATGAAGTCCGCAAACGCGACCTTCCATGCGCCGCCGTGGTGAGCATCTTTTTTCTTCGCCATGGCTGGGTCCTCCGTGGCGCGGCCTCACTTGGCCGGCGGCATGCCCTTGAGGATCGCCTCGAGTTCGTCGGCACCGGGCTGCACCGTGCTGTCGAGCGAGCGGCGCGCCACCTCCACGGCCATGAGCGGGGCCAGCCCCTTCGCGAAACCGGAGACGGCCTGGAGGATGCAGCGGAAATATTTGTCGTCGTTGGCGTTGCTGTGCTTGATGCGCGCCGCCATCGGGTTGATCAGGCCATACGCGAAGAACACGCCGAGGAAGGTGCCGGTGAGGGCCGCAGCGACCTTCTCGCCCACCTTTTCGGGCCCCTCGGAGATGGCGGCCATCGTATTGATGATGCCGAGCACCGCAGCCACGATGCCCACGCCCGGCAGCGAGTCGCCGATGAGCTGCAGGAGGTGCACGGGCTCGTCGGCCTCGTTGGCCTTGGCATCAAGCTCCACCTCAAGCAGCGCCTCTAGCTGGTCGGGCTTGATCTTGCCATCGACCACCGGCCGCAGGCCGTTGCAGAGGAACTCCACCCGCTCGGAATGGTGGATGAAACTGTGGTACTTCGTGAAGATCGTGCTCTTGTCCGGCTCGAGGATGTGAGCCTCCAGGGCGATGAGACCGCTGCGGCGCCCGAGCAGGAAGATCTCGTAGAGGAGCTTGAGCAGATCCATGTACTCCTCCTTGCCGGAGTGCCCCCCGGACATCGCGCCCTTGATCTTCGCCATCGTGCTCTTGATCACATGGCCGGGGCTGGAGATCACCATGATGCCCACGGCGATGCCGCCGATGACGATGAACTCCGAGAGGTGCAGCAGCAGGACCGGTTGGCCGCCGGCGTACATGAAGCCGCCCAGCGTGGCCACGAACACGATCAGCACTCCGACCAGCAGCATCATGGGGGTCGGCTCCGCTTATTGCTCCCGCACGCGTTGGATGTAGCCGCGCAACCCGATGATGGTCTGGGCGTGGATCTGGCAAATGCGAGATTCGGTGAGGCTGAAAACGGAGGCGATTTCCGCCAGCCGCATGTTTTCGTGGTAGTACATCGCGAGGATCTTGCGCGGTATATCGGGCAGTTGCCGGATTCTTTGAGCGACAAGTTCCTGCAATTCGCGGCGTTCCATGTCGTCGCGGGCGAGCACATCGGTGTCATCGGCGATGATCTCGTGCAAACTCGCTCGCTCGCCACCTTCGTCCTCCGGCGACTGGTCGAGGGCGAGGAAACAGGCCGGTTTGGCCTCCTCGAGCCATTTCGCGTACTCCTTGGCGGAGATGCCGAGCACCTTGCGCACCTCCTCGTCGGTCGCCGGCCGGCCGTTCTTCTGCTCAATCTCGGCGATGACCTCCTTGATCCGGCGCGCCTTTGCCCGCGCACGGCGGGGACGCCAGTCGAGCCGGCGGAGCTCGTCCAACACCGAACCGCGGATGCGCCGGCTGGCGTAGGCGGCGAAGGTGTTGTTCTGCTTCGGGTCGTAGTTCTTCACCGCCGCGATCAGCCCGAGGATGCCGACACTGTACAGATCCTCGGCCTCGATATGCGGCGGCAGGTTGATGCGGATCCGGTCGACGACCGAACGGACCAGCGGCAGATAACGCTCCGTGAGCGCCTTCTCATCGAGCGAGCTGCTCTCGACTCCCTGGTAGGTGCGCCAGACGGCGGCGGCGGCGGATTTCGGCGGCAAGGCGGAAGCCGGGGCGGCGGGCGGCGGCGATTTCTTCGCAGGACCTGGGGCGGTTTTCATGATTCAGACGCGGTTCAGGGTTGGGCAGGGGTACCGGACGGCGCAGCAGCGGCTTCCTCGTCGCGCTTTGCCGCTTGGGCGGCCGCCTGCTGGCGGCGTTGGTGGGCAGCCTCGACAAAGGCCTTGATCACCACCGACCAGAACCACCGGAAAAGGAAGGCAGCGACCAAGCAGCTGATCGCCGCATCGCGGAACACGATCTCCCCCGGACGATCGGCCAGAAAACCGGCCAACGCCGCAAGGGTGAACCCGACGAAACCGCCGATGAGAAAGGCGTAGCGCATGGGCGTCAGTTCCACGGGAATGTCCGGCGCAGGACTGCGCCGATGACATCGGTTTCGCATTCATCGGTGAGACTCGGACCGAGCGTCACCATCAACGGCGCCAGGGGCGCCTCAATGAGGTAGTCCCAGAGCTTGCCCCACTGGGGCAGCTCGTCGAGCTGGGTGAAAACCACATGAGTGCAGCCCAGCTCCTGACCGGCCGCACAGGCCGACCGCAGCACCGCGCTGTCCAGCAG
>JAEXPL010000104.1 GCA_023446865.1 Verrucomicrobiota bacterium
GGCCTGGATCGGTCCGTAGACCAGCAGGAGCAGCACACTCACCAGGCTAAACGGCACGAAGAGTAGCGCCAGGAACGGGTGACCCGCGGCGAAGAACATGCCGACACACATGAAGAAAAACACGGCTCCAGCGCCAGCCACACACTGCGCCTTCCACACCGAGACGACGGACGGGGTATCGCTCATTCCCACGGGATTAGCATAACCGCGTCATCGGTGGCAATACGCCGTTCCGCCTTCGACCGGTGTTCACACCGGCGCACCAAGAACCTTGCGGATCGCCTCCGCCAGCACTCCGACAGCGTACGGTTTCGGCACCACCGCGCGAAAACCGTGGGCCCGGAAATTCGCCATTACCGGATCGTTGGAATAACCGCTCGAGACGATCGCCCGGACCTCCGGGTCGATCTTGAGGAGTTCGCGCATGCACTCCTGGCCGCCCATGCCGCCCGGGACGGTGAGGTCGAGAATGACGACCTGATACCGTCGCCCGCGTTCCTGCGCCTCGCGGTAGGCCGCGATGCAGGCATCGCCATCCGCAACCGTTCGAATCTCGCACTGCAGCCGCTGCAGCAGGCGCTCGCACAGGCGCCGGATGGTCTCCTCGTCGTCCATCAACAGCACTCGCGTCCCGGCGATCTCCTGCGGCAGCACGTTGTGCAGCGCGGCCGGGACCATCGCCGCCGCGCGCTGCGGTTCCGCGGCCGGCACCCACAACCGGAACTCGGTGCCCACCCCGGCCGTCGAGCGGACCTCGAGATGCCCCCCGTGGCGCTTGACAATCGAATACGAGATGGCGAGCGAGAACCGGTCGTCGCCAAACTTGGTCGCCGAGTAGGGATCGAAGAAGCCCGGCAGGCGCTCGGGCGGCAGCCCGGCGCTGTGGTCGACAATCGCAATCCGCACATAACGTCCCGGGCCGATCGCGCCGGTCGCCGCCTCGAGCACTTCATTCTCGGCCACAACGTCGATGAGCCCGCCCTCGGGCATGGCGCCACGAGCATGCACAAGGAGATTCTGCAGGGCGCGACCCAGTTGGTTGCGATCGGCGTGGACCGGCCAGAGGTCGACTGGGAGGCGGAATTCCGCCCGCGCCTTCGCCCCGCTCAAGGCGAATCCGGCCGCGTGTTGCAGGAGTTCCGGCAAGAGGAGGTCGTCGCGCATCGGATCGCCTCCCTTCGCGAAGGTAACCAGTTGCTGGGTCAGATCGCGGGCGCGTTTCGCGCTCGCCTCGATGTCCTTGAGGCTCTCGCCGACCAGCGACATCGCCCGCTCGTCGAGCATCGCCAAGGTGACATTGCCGAGGATACCCGTCAGGAGGTTGTTGAAGTCGTGCGCGAGGCCGCCCGCCAGCAGCCCGAGCGAGCGGAAGCGCTGCGCCCGCTCCAGCTCCGCCTCGAGGCTCGCTTGCTTCTCGACCTGTTGCCGGATCTGCACGGTCTGTTTCTCGACACGGTTGCGCAATGCGGCGACCCAGATGACCACCAACAACATCCCTCCGGCCAGACTGGCCGCGACCAACAATGCGCGCGGCACCGTCCAGAACCGCGCCTTCTCAATCACCACCACGTCCGCGGGCGAGCGCAGTTCCATCTGGAAGCCGCGCGGGCGATCGAAGTCGTCGAACACGATTCGGTAGACGCCGGTGACCTCGAGGACCATCCCGACGTTCAGATCCAAGGCAGGGTCGCCCGCGGCCGCCTGCTCCAGCATCACGTCGAAGATCGCAGTGTCCGCCTGCAAGGTCAGCTGCAGGCGATCCGCCCGCCGGGAAACGTCCAGCAAAGTTCCCTTCAGCCGCTTCAGATGCAGATCATCCTGGAAATCCTGGACCGTGGGATCAGCCAGCAGGCTCGCCACCGGCGCCGCCTCAACCTTGGTTCGGCGATACAACGCCTCCCGCAACGCGGTGCGTGCGCCGTCGCGCCCGAGGACGCCGACCACCTCCACGCGATCGCCGGGGGCCAACTGACCGGGCTCGCGGCTGAACACCGTGAGGCTCAAATCCCCATCTTGTAGCACCAGATACTGCCCGGGCAGATGATGGAGCACGATGCCCGCGACATGGACCCGCATCATCTCGTCCGTCGATCCGAGTTGCCGCAGATCGGCCACCCGACGCAGCGGCAGGTCATAGACCTCGGCCGGGGCGTCCTCCTCAATGAGGATATCGTGGAGGAACGGCACCCGCAGGCGCACACCGCTGATACGGTTCTTCGCATCGGCCGTGACCTCGCAGACGCCGCTCACCCGGATCAACGATCCAGGAATCGCCAGAAAATTCACCGGCGATTGCAGCAGCCCGACAAACTCGCCCTCGGGTGTGGTCACATAGATCCAGCGCCAATCCCCCTCCGACGCCGTGCGCCGGATGAAGCCCCGCATCTCGACCCACTGCCCGTCCTCGGACCCGGTGATGGCCTGCTGATAGGTGATCCGTTTCGGCGCGGGATGCGCCATCGAGCCCACATCTTGCCAGCGCTGCATCTCGACCGCCGGAGCGAAAGCCCCCCGGTAGGTGACTCCCTCGATCCGCAAGGATTTCTGTAACGGAGGGGGCCGTACACCCGGCGGCAACCGCACCCGCACCCCTCCGCTCAGGTCCTGCAGAAAGAAGAAATCCGCCTCCGGCAGCGACCACGTGACGATGCCCGAAAGATCGACCGGAATCCCCGTTGCCGCCTCCGTCTGCGAGAGTTGGCGGATGCGATCCACACGATCAAGGGTCGCCTTGGGCGACGAAGGCACGGCGTCCGCCGTCAGCGCGCGCCGGAAGAGCGCCGATTGCAGCACCCACCGCGATCCGACGATCGCCGTATGCCCGACCACCTCGACCTCCATCCCGGACGCCACGCGCTCCCGCTGGAGCGAATAGGTGAGGACCTCGCCATCGTCGCTGCGCAGGATGAAATGCGAGCCGATCTCCCGCCGATAGACCTGCCCGCGCACGCGGACTAGCGACCCCACCGGTTGGCTGCTCAGCGCGCTGATCGCAGTCAACGGCCGCTCGAACCGCGGATCGGTCTCGATCATTCCGACGACCTGCACATCCGCTTGACGGGCGACCCAGAGCTCGACCGCGACCTCGGTCGCGGTCGGATCGAGCCTGCCGGAATAGACCGCAGTAACCCGCAAAAACCGTCCCTGCCAATCGGGCAAGACGGCGTGGGGATCGGGCGGCACCCAACAAACAACCCGGCGGTCGTCGACGATCATCGTCAGACGCAGGTGTTGGCTGTCGATCAGTTGCTGCTCATCGACGTAGCCTGTCGCCGTCACCACCTCCCGGTCAAAACGCCGGAGTTCGCTGATCTGCCCCCCCGTCTCGGCCGGAGTGATCGGCATGAATTCCTGAAGCACGGTCACGCGCACGCGATCCGCCGCGAGCCCTTGGGCTGGGATGATTGTTCCTTCGATCCGGACCAACTGCCCGCTGCGCAGGACCGGGGCGTTGTTCGGCGCGACGGGGATGAAATGGCCGCCACCTTGCTGCCCAAACCACATATTGTTCCAAAGTGGATCGAAGAAGTTCACCCGCCCCTCGATTCGCAACGGGAAGACCCGCCGCCGATCCTCCATCGACAAGTCCCACATATCCTGCAGATCGGTGATCGTATTGTCCCGTAAACTCGCCGGCGCTGTGGTTGCGTCCTGCGCCGAGATGGAAGCGACGTTCCACGAAAGAAGCATCGCCAAGACGAGCCAACGCAAGCAAGCGATCCACATCGAAGCGTTGTGCCGATGCAGGTGGGGGGGCGGCTCCATCCGATTCATGGACTGCGAAAGGTGAGATCCGGACGCACTTTGCCGATCAATCCGAGCACAGGAGTGCGTTCTCGAAAGGTTTTTGATCAGGGCTGAGGGTTCCTAGTTAGGACAAAACGCCGGATTATCGAAACTTTTCTACACTCTTTTCCGCGAGTTCGCCCCTCTCAGGCAATCGCCGCATCGGCCAACTACTCCCGGTCTTTTCCGTTGGCAACCGCCCCCCCGCCTGTCGTCAGTAGAGCCGACTTTTTCCGAACATGATCATCCTCCGCGGCGCTCCCGCCCTCTCCGACTTCCGCACGCAAAAGCTCGTCCAGGACCTCCTGGCCGCCGGCCTCCCCGTCAAGGACGTCGCCACCGCGTTCATCCACGTGGCCGAGACCACCGCCGAGCTCACCGCCGCCGAGCAGGACGTGCTGGCGAAACTGCTCACCTACGGCCCGACCCACGCCGCCCACCAGCACGCCGGCCTGCTTCAGGTCGTCGCCCCGCGCCCGGGCACCATCTCGCCGTGGTCCTCCAAGGCCACCGACATCGCCCAGATCTGCGGCCTCGCCAAGGTGAAGCGCATCGAGCGCGCCATCGCGTACTGGATCGACCTCGGCGGCTCCACGCCCTCCGAAGCCCAGACCAAGCTCATCGCCGCCCGCCTCCACGACCGCATGACGCAGGCCGTCTTCGAGAGCTTCGAGGAACTCGACGTCCTGTTCAGCCACGCCACTCCCGCGCCGTTCACCGCCGTGCCCGTGCTCGCCCAGGGCCGCGCCGCGCTCGTCGCCGCCAACACCTCGCTCGGCCTCGCCCTCGCCGACGACGAGATCGACTACCTCGTCAAGAACTTCACCGCGCTCAGCCGCGACCCGCACGACGTCGAGCTGATGATGTTCGCGCAGGCCAACTCCGAGCACTGCCGCCACAAAATCTTCAACGCCTCCTGGGAAATCGACGGCTCCGCCAAGGACCGCTCGCTCTTCCAGATGATCAAGAACACCTACCAGCTGCACAGCGACGGCATCCTTTCCGCCTACAAGGATAACGCCGCCGTCATGGTGGGCCACCGCGCCGCCCGGTTCTACGCCGACGCGAAGACCAACGAGTACGCCGCGCACGAGGAAGACATCCACATCCTCTGCAAGGTGGAGACGCACAACCACCCGACCGCCATCTCGCCCTTCCCCGGCGCCGCCACCGGCTCCGGCGGCGAGATCCGCG
>JAEXPL010000204.1 GCA_023446865.1 Verrucomicrobiota bacterium
CGCGTTTGTGACCCTGCGGGGCGTGGGCGGGATGTTGTTGATGCCCTGGCTGCTGCGCCGGCTGGAGCGCAGCGGCAGCGATGAGCTGCGGACGCTGCTGGTCGCGGGGCTGCTGTGCCTGCTGGCGGTGGGGGCGCAGGCGGCGGGATATTCGCTGGCACTCGGGGCGTTTCTGCTGGGCGTGGTGCTGGCGGACACGCCGCAGCGACCGGCGCTCGAGCGCGCCTTCGGCGGGCTGCGGGACGTTTTCAGCGCGGTGTTTTTCGTGGCGATCGGGATGATGATCGATGTGCACGGTTTTGCCGCGATCTGGTGGCAGCTGCTGGTGGTCGCGGGTTTTGCGCTCGTGGCGCGGCCGGTGGCTTGTGCATCGGCGCTGTTGGTGACCGGACAACCGATGCGGGTGGCGCTGGAGGGCGGGTTGTCGTTGGCGCCGCTGGGGGAGTTCGGTTTCATCGCGGCGCAACTGGGGGTGGCCACGGGGGTGCTGCCGCCGGAGTATCAGCCGCTCTCGGTGGGGGCCGCGCTCATCACCGCGCTGGTGGCGCCGCTGTTGACGGCGCGGGCGGGAGGAATCGCTGGGACGATCCTGCGGTGCCAGCCGCCGCTGGTGGTGCGGTTGATCGACGAGTACCGCTCGTGGCTGGAGCGGGTGCAGACCCGGGGCGCGGCCAACCTGTTATGGCAGTTGAGCCGCAAGCGGGTGCTGCAGATCGGCGTGGGGTTGGCCTTCGCCTCGGGTCTGCTGCTGTTTGCGCCGCCGCTGGAGGAGACGCTCCGGACGTTCCTGCGGCTGGACGTGGTGCTGCCGCGTGTCTCCCAGTTCGTTTTTTGGGGCCTGCTCGGGTTGGTGGTGCTCGCCGTCTGTGTGGCCGTCTGGCGCAACGTGGCGGTGTTGGCCATGCTGTGGGCGGAGTCCACGACGCGGGAGCTGCCGAATGCTGCCGTGCTGCGACCAGTGGTCGAGACCGGGCTGAAGGTGGGCGCGGGTGCGCTGTTGTTCTTCTGGCTCGCGGCGGTCGCGCCGTTCCACTCGCGGCGTTGGTGGGTGCTGTTGGCCGTGGTGGGTGTGGCGGCGGTGGTGCTGCCGCTGTTGTGGCGGCGGCTGATCTTCTGGCACAGCGAGATGGAGGTGCGGTTGCAGGAGAGCCTGGCGCCGGCCGCCGGAGCCGCCTCGGGGCTGTTGGCGCAGACGCCCGCGGGTTGGGACCTTGGCGTCGACGAGCTGACAGTGCCGGAGAACAGCGCGGTCGCCGGCCGGAGCGTGCGCGAGCTGGATCTGCGGCGTCGCTTCGGCTGTACGGTGGTGGGGGTGGATCGGCAGGGCGTGGGCCTGACCAACCCTCCGCCGGAGACGGTGCTGTATCCGCAGGATCGGGTGCTGCTGTTCGGTTCGCGCGAGCAGATCGGCGTGGCTCGGCGGGAATTCGATGCGTCTGCGGCGGGATCGTCCGGGTCGGCGTTGGCGGACTTGGTGATCAACCGGGTGCGGGTGTCGGCGGATTCGCCGCGCGCGGGGCGGACGTTGGCGGAGTCGGCGGTGCGGATGGCGACCGGTGTGCAGATCGCGGGGATTTTGCGCGGGGGCGAACGCATCCTCAATCCGGCCGGGGCGGAACAGTTGCTGGGGGGCGACGAGCTGCTTGTGCTTGGCACGCCGGCGCAGCTGCGGGAGTTCCGCCGCTGGCTGGTGGGAGCCGGCTGACCTGCGGAACTCGCCAGCGTTGCCCAACAAACAAGAAGCCCGACGGGCGAGCCGCCGGGCGAAGGTGAACGAAGCGGGAAGGGCGGGCGCCGCGCTTATTGCAGCTTGGAGAGCTTCGAGTAGTCGAAGGCTTTGGCGAAGAGCATGAGATCCGCGCGTTCGATACCGCTGCCGGAGATCTCGACGAGGTAACGCCGGTCGACGACGGTCTTGATGTCGCCGTTGGTGTCGCCGGTGTTGAGCGTGAGGATGGCTTTCTGGCCCTTGACGACGAGTTGTTCGACGCCGTCGCCGGTGGGGAGGAACTGGGAGTTATCGAGCATCATCATCGTCGCCTGCAGGATGGGCGAATCGGACATGATTTTGATCGTCACGGTCTTGTCGCCGTTGGTGTAGCGGCGTGAGGCGGTGATGCCGCCGCCGAAGAGCGAACTGCCGGCGGCCTCGCGCTCGGCGGCCTCGGCCGTCCAGTCTTTCGGGGCGTCGGGCAGGTAGGCCTTGAGGTCGGTACCCTTCTTCTGGCGGATGAGCTGCGAGGCGTAGTCGAGCGAGGTGATGGCCTCGGAATAATTGCCGGCCTCGTAGGCGGCTTTGCCGGAGTCGATGCTGTCGGTGATGTCGTCGGCGCGGAGTGGCGAAAACGCGGCGGCGAGAGCGAGGGCGGGAAGGAGGCGGAGCACGGATTTCATGGCGAAGTGGATCGAACAGGGTGTGGTTGACCGTGGGGGATGGCCGGGCAGCATGGCGCCCGAGCCTCTCGGCTCAATGCCGAAGACGGCGGTTGGGAAATGCCCCGGGCGTTGGAATCCGGTGACGCTGGCGCGGGCTCGGGGCACCCGGCTTGGTGGGTGCCTCAGCTCGCCGGCGGGTCGCCGAAATGGGCGCAGTGCGTGGCGTAGGCGGCGGTGTCGGCGAGCATCGCCTCGATGGTGGCGACCAACGGTTCGATCCGGATCAGGCCGCTGAAGACGGCGCGGTCGCCGATCGGGTCATCGAGCACGAAGGCGGGGCGTTGGGTGATCTGCAGGGCGTGGAACGCGGCGGTGGAGGCGTCGACGGCGGCGCGGGTTTCCGGCGCGGTGGCGCGGGCGCAGAGCGTAGCCGGATCGAGTTTCCCGGCGGCGGCGGCGATCGCGACGGCTTCGTCGAGGCGGTTGACCTTGCGGCCCTCACGGACGGCGGCGTGGGTGAGGGCGAGGCGCACGGTGTCGTCGGTGGCGCCGAGCGAGCGCGCGGCCTCGGCGACGAGATTGACCGTGGCATAGTCGCAGCCGGGGGCCTCGAACCAGCCGTGGTTGAGCATGTACGGCGAGCGGGCGATGGTGCCGCTGCGGCGGTAGAACCAATCGGCCTGGGTGGGCGAGACCGGGTAGTCCTGCGGGCGCATCAGGGCGATCTTCCAGTCGAACTGAACGCGCCCGGCGTAGCGGGCCTTGAGCTCGGTCCAGGTGGGCTCGGCCCAGTGACACCAGGAGGAGATGACTTCCAGGTAGTAGGTGACGCGCATGGGAGATTCGATTTGGGATTGCCGGTCTTCGATCGGGGGGCGCGGGGCGGGCTGGGCAAGTACCAGGGATTAAGTGGCAGAGGGAGGAATCGTTTCTCGTCCCCTGCTACTCGTTCCTTGAAGCTTGTTACTTCGCCGCCTCGGCTTGTTGCAGGTAGCTCCTGCCGCGGTAGAACGACGCGATAACGGCGAAGATCAAGGCGGCCACGATCATCAGGGCGGCGAAGGTCCAGAAGAAGGGCGTCAGGGAGAGGGTCTGCAGTGGAGCGAGGAAGGCGACGAGGACGTTGCCGAGTGTGACCGAGAGCAGCCAGAAGCCCATGATGGTCGATTTCATGGCGCGAGGAGCCTGGGTGTAGGCGAACTCGAGGCCGGTGATGGAGACGAGCACCTCGGAGGTGGTGATGATCACGTAGGGGATGATCTGCCAGAGGACGTGGACTTGGCCGGGGCCGGCTGCGTCGATGCGCGCCTGGAGCACGGCCACGGCCGCGAAGGAGAGGGCGGCGAGCACCATGCCGATGGTCATGCGATGGAGCGGCTTGAGCGGACGGCCGCGGCGTTCGAGCGGTCGATAGACGCCGAGGTTGAGCAAGGGGATGATGATCATCACCAGGAGCGGATTGAGCGCGGAAATCTGGGCGGGCAGGAGGTCGAGTGTGGTCGAGGCCGGGCGCCAGGCATGCCAAGCTCCCGCGGCGACACCCCAGGTCGCGATCGCGCCGACCACCGCAAACCCCACGGCTCGGGGGATGCGGATGTTCGACACCCAGAGGAAGAGCCAGAGCGCGCCAAACCCGGCGCCGGCGATGGTGCCGGGTACGAGCCAGCCGGACCAAATCGCGGTCGGCAGCACGAGACGCAGATTCATCGCCTTCGCCTGTTCGACCCAGGTGGAGGAGTGCTGGTCGAACAGAGCCCAGAAGACGCTGACCATCGAAAAGACGACGAGAATGCGGAGCACGGCCGGAGGTCCGTCGGCGGCTTCGTCGCCGAAGTGGCGGCGGGCGGGCGTCCAGAAATCCTCGCCGGCGGCGCGGTCCTGGCGATGGCGCCAGCAATAGAGGATCACGGCGAGGAAGCCGCTGTCTTCCTGAATCGACTGGCGCCGATGGGCGAGTGCAAGGCCGGCGACGAGGGCGACAATGCCGGCGACTGCCAGGTACCAGTAGGTCGCGGCGGTCGCTGCGAGCGCGGGCAGCAGGGCGGAGGCTCCGCGCTCCATCACTGCGTGGACGATGACCTCGGATTTCTCGACCGCGACGAAGATCCCGAGGAGCAGCGGGACCGCCATGA
Organism: Verrucomicrobiota bacterium; assembly: GCA_023446865.1. Taxonomy (GTDB): domain Bacteria; phylum Verrucomicrobiota; class Verrucomicrobiia; order Opitutales; family Opitutaceae; genus CAJCBL01. The sequence goes on from JAEXPL010000204.1 coordinate 4,509, forward strand.
GCGACGAGGCGGCGAAGTCGATCCGGCCGAGGCGCCCACCCGGTTTGGCGGGAACGCGGATGAAGCGTTTGCGACCGAGCCAGAACACGAACGCGGCCACGGCCATGAGTATGCCCGGGACGCCGAACGCCCATTCCGGCCCGAACTCCTTGTAGAGCCAAGGGGTGAGCACGCTGGCGAAAAACGATCCGAAGTTGATCGTGAAATAGAAGATCTGGAAAATTTTGGGCACCAGATGGCCGTTGGCCGCGGTGAACTGGTCGCCGACGTTGGCCGAGACGCAGGGCTTGATGCCGCCCGAGCCGATGGCGATCAGGCCGAGGCCGATGAACATCGCCGTTTCGGCGCCGCCGAGGTTGCCGAGCACTCCGAACCGTCCGGCGACCGCGAGTGCCGCATGGCCGGCGACATAGATCAGCGACACCCAGAAGATCACCCGGTACTTGCCGAGCAGGCGGTCGGCCAGGATGGCCCCGATCATCGGGAAAAGGTAGACTCCGGCCATGAAGACATGGACGGCTTGGGTGGCGCGGACTTTCGCCTCGGAAAGCTCGGCGGCGGGCAAGGCGTTCTCCGCGAGGAAGCCGGTGAAGAGGCCGACGAGGTAGATATAGAGGATCTGCCTCATCCCGTAGTAGCTGAAGCGTTCGGCGGCCTCGTTGCCGACGATGTACGGGATGCCGGGCGGGAACCGATCGCTGCGGCCGGCGGGGGAGGGCGGGTGGACGGGGGGGGCTTCGCTCATGCCCGGGAGTAAGCGAAAGCCGCGCCACTGGTGCGAGGGAAAAGGCGGCGGGCGAGGGTTCGCGCCGGAGCCGTCCTGCCCTAAGTGATTCCCCGATACACGGCGGCGCGTGAGTCCGATGTCGCCGCCGGAAGTTCCGGGCGTTTTCGGGACTTTTTTTCAAGAAAGTCGCCTGAGCGTCTCGCAATTGGCGCGGGGGCCGCTTATTTCTGTATCACCGACTTATGAACGCACTTACCTCATACCTCTGGGATACTCTCACCGAATCGCTCGCTGATGAACTCCTGGCCCGCGTGTCCGCGGGCGAGGCCGTCTTCTGCGAACATCTCGAAGTTCTCGCTGCGGCCTGAGTGTCGCACGGTTCCGGACTTCATCGAAAATCGCCACCCGCGTCTTTGGGCTGCCGCCCGGGACGCGGGTGTTTTTTTGGCGGCGCGGATTCCTCTGTATCGGATCTATGGTGCCGATCCGGCGCCGACCGGAGCTGGAGCCCGCAGGCGCAGCCGGAGGATCTCGCCCGGCTGCCAGAGCCGCAATCGCGGTCCCCAGGTGCCGGTGCCGCGACCAACGAGCACCGTCACCGCGCCGACCTCGTAGCGGCCGACGAAGAGCGGGTGGCGGGCGCGCACAAGATAGCCGAACGGCCAGATCTGGCCGCCGTGTGTGTGGCCGGAGAGCATCAGCCCGGCGCCGGCGGTGGCTGCGGCCTCCGCAGTGTGCGTGTCGGGGGTGTGCGCGAGCAGGATGGTCGCCCCGGTCCGCGGCGCGGCAAGTGCGTCGGCGAGCCGGCGGTCGGCGGAGCCGCCGCGGCGCAGTGTGGCCGGATCGTCGATACCGGCGAGGTGCAGGCCGGGGGCGATCTCGACGGCGCGGTTGCGCAGCACCTGCACACCGGCGCCCTCGGCGAAGTCGACCACGCGTTTGGCGCCGGCGTAGACATCGTGGTTGCCGAGCACGGCCCAGACGCCGAGCGGGGCGCGGAGTTGTTTCAGCACCGGCTGCAACGCGGTCGCGCCGTCGAGGTCGGAGTCGACGAGGTCGCCGGCGATGAGCACGGCGGCGGGCTGAAGGGCCTCGATCTGGGCGATGCGCGCGGATAACCATCCCTCGCCGATGAGCGCGCCGAGGTGCAGATCGGAGACGACGACGAGCGCGAGTCCGTCGTGTTCGCGCGGCAGGCCCGGGAGAACCACCTCGTGCTCGCGGACCACGGGCGCGCGCAGACCTTGGAAGAGCGCGAAACCGGCGAGTGCGGAAGCGACCAGCACAGCGCCGCTACGGAGCTGCGGAGCGAACTTCGGCAGAAGCCAGCCGCCGAGCGTGAGGATGTCGACGGCGAGAAGGGCGGTGAAGAGCAGGAAGAGCACGCCGATCCAGGAGGAGCCGACGAACTCGACGGGTTGCGCGAGCGCATGCAGACCACGGGCGGAGAGCAGACGTGCGGCCGGGTAGCTCAGCCAGAGCAGGGCGAGCGCGCCGGCGATCCAGCGCGGGCCGACCTGGGCTGCGAGCCAGGGCAGGCCGGCGAGGCGCCAGCTGACATAGGCGTTGAGCAGCGTCCAGGTGCCGAGAACGACGACGAAGAACATCGCGGAGAAGAGGCGGCAACCGGCCGCGGTTTTCAAGCGAGACCGGGGCGGATGGCCGGGAGAGGTGGCCGGGCGGCAGCCGGCGCAGCGCCGGGGGCGAGCCGCGTCAGTCGTCGAGGCAGGTGATCTGGACGGGCAGCGCGCGCTCGGCGACGCGGAATCCGCAGCGCTCGTAGAACGCCACTTCCTCCTTGTAGGCGATGAGCACGAGGCGTGTGCAGTCGCGGTAGCGGGCAACCATGCGGGCGACGAGTTCGCGGCCGATTCCCTGCGACTGATGGTCGGGGTGCACAAGCAGGTAGTGGAAGTATGCGGTCATCACCTCGTCCGAGAGCGCGTTCATGAGACCGACGAGCCGGTCGCCGGCCCAGGCGGTGACGACGTGGTGCGAGTTGCGGATCGCGCGCTGGAGGAGTTCCGGGTGCCGGCCGGACGCCCAGTTGACGGAAAGAAAGAGCGTTTGAAGCGCGGCGCGGTCGAGGTCGCGCTCGGTGCGGTAGGTGATGTCCATGCTTCTCCCATGAACGGCTCTCGCGGGGTGTGCCGGAAGGGCGGATGCGCGGGCAGCAGCGGCGCTGAATCCGCCGCACGGCGCGGGCGGGTGCGCCTAATGGTCGCTTACCGGGGCGACGTGGGGCGGGCGAGCTGCTCGGCGAGGGCGGCGAGCCGGCTGTCGGGGTCGGCGTTGCGGCGCCACGCGGCGTGCATCTCGATCGCTATGCCCGGAGGGCGGAGCGCGGCGAAGACGACGCCGGCGTGCGGAAGCGCCCGTGACAGCGGCAGCACGTAGCCAACGGCGTTGGTGGTCGCGACACGGAGAAACATCGACGCCACGCCGTCGACGCTGCCGACGATCCGCGGGGTGAAGCCGGCGGCCGTGGCGGCGCGTTCGAGCAGGCTGGCGCGGCCCGGGAAGGAGGCCTCGTCCCACGCGATCCAGTCGGCGGTGGCGAGGTCGGCGAGGGCGATTCGGCGGCGTTTGGCCAACGGGTTCGACGCGCCGAGGGCGATCAACGCGGGTAAGGTGACGAGCCGGCGTGTGGCGAACTCGCGCCCGAGGGCGGCGTCGGTCGGACCGAGCAGCGCGAAATCGAGTTCGCCGCGGCGCAGACCCTCGACGAGACCGGCGGCGGTGCGCTCCTCGGTGTGGAGGTCGACCTCCAGGTGGGCGCGGGCGAAGGCGCGCAGCGCCGGGGCGAAGAGGTCGAGCCAGAGCGTGCCATAGTGACCGAGTCGGAGCTGGCGGCCGGCGGCGCGCGCTTCGGCGCCGGCGCGGTCGGACGCGGCGAGGATCTCGCGGGCGCGAGGGAAGAAGGCGGTGCCAGCGGGCGTGAGTGTGATGGAAGTTCCGTGGCGTTGGAACAGCGGGGCGCCGATTTCCGCCTCAAGGTCGCGAACCTGTCGGCTCAGCGCCGGCTGCGTGAGGTGCAGGCGCGCGGCGGCGCGGGAGAAATGCAGCGTTTCCGCCACGGCGACGAAGTACCGGAGATGACGCAGCTCCATGCCGGAAAGCGTGGGCCATTACCAAAAGGCAGCGAAGGCGAAAAACACGGCATTGGGCGCGGCGGTGCGGCGTCGGTACACTGCGGGCACACCAATCGAACATGAACCGCCAACTCCTCCCCGTCATGAAAACCATCGCCGCCGCCCTCACCCTTGCCGCCGCCACCGCGCTGCCCGCAACCGACCAGCCGAAGACGCTCCTCGATTTCTCCGGCGCGCGCTGGGAGCCTGCGCGGCTGAGCGCCGCGGTGCTCGTAATCGTCGACGCGCAGCGCGAGTACACCGAGGGCAAACTGCCGCTGCCGGGTATCGATCTCGCGGTGGGTGAGATCGCCACGCTGCTTGCGCGGGCCCGGGCCGCGGGCATGCCGGTGGTGCATGTGGTCCAGCATGGCCGGCCGGGCGGCGCGATCATGGATTCCACCGGCCCGATGGTGGAGGTGATCGCGCCGCTCACGCCGCGCGCGGGCGAGACGGTGGTCGTGAAACACCTGCCGAACTCGTTCGCCGGCACGACGCTCGATGAAGAGCTGAAACGGCTGGGCCGGAAGGAGCTGATCGTTGTCGGCTTCATGACCCACATGTGCGTGAGCGCAACGGTGCGCGCGGCGCTGGATCACGGATACCGGTGCACGGTGGTGGCGACGGCGTGCGCCAGCCGCGATCTGCCGGATGGCCGGAGCGGCGTGGTGCCGGCGGCCGAGGTGCACCGGGTGGAGTTGGCTGCGCTGGGCGATCGGTTCGCGACGGTCGTGGGGAAGGCGACTGAGATTCGGGAGTGAACGGTGGCTGGGCGGCTTCTCCGAAACCGCCCTGCTGATCAGCCGCGATGGGCGAGGGCCGGGGGAGGACGATTCGGAGAAACGTCCCTACCGCGATGGCCCGAACCTACTGCTTCTGGTGAGCGACGAGGCCGTTGTAGACGAGCTCGACGAATTGGTCGGGCTTGAGGAAGAGCTTGCCCCACGCCTCGTCATAAGCGGCGGTGGGCTTCGCGGCCTGGACTTCGGCGAGAGTTTTGCCGGCCCGCAACAGCGCGGTGACCTTGGTGCTGATGTCGGCGAGCATCTCGATGTAGGCGGCGAGGTGGGCTTTGTCGGTGACCGGGCCGTGGCCGGGGACGACGATGGTCTTGTCGTCGATGCGGGCGAGAATCTCGCGGTTGGCGGCGATCATGCCGTCGATCCAACCGCCGGAGCCGACATCGATGAACGGGTACAGACCTTGGAAATAGAGGTCGCCGGTGTGGACGATGTTGGCGTGGCGGAAGTAGGCGACGATGTCGCCATCGGTGTGGGCCGGGCCGGAGGCCGGATGGACGAGGAGGACTTCCTCGCCGGCGAAATGGAGCGTGAGTTCGCGCTCGAAGGTGACGATAGGCGTGGCGAGCGCCTCGCTGGTGTAGGTGATGGCGGGGAAGCCCGGGAGCGCCGTGGTTTTGCCTTCGATCATGCGGGTGCGCATGGAGGCATGGCCGACGATGGTCGCACCGGCGGCGCCGAAGGTCTCGTTGCCGTTGACGTGGTCGAAGTGCCAATGCGTGTCGACGAGGACGCGGACGGGCTTGGCGGTGAGCTTGGCAAGCGCGGCCTGGCGCTGGGCGGCTTCCTCGGCCGAGGCGCCGGCGTCGATCAGGAGGATGCCTTCGTCGCCGACGAGTGCGGCGGAATTGCACATGGTGTGCGAGAGTGTGAACACCTTGTCGGCGATGCGCACGGCCTCGACGGCGGGCGGGGCATCGGCGGCGCGGAGGCCAGCCGGGGCGATGGCGGCGAGCGCGAGAGCGACAAACAGGGCGCAGGGGCGAGCGGATGAGTTCTTCATGGAGAGGGTCGTGATGGGCGAACGGCGCGCGGAACACGCGGTTCAAGACGGATGGGAAAGATGGCTCAATCCCGGCCGACGCCGGAGTACGTCAGGCTGGAGTTGGCCGCAATCCATGACTTCCGTACGCCGACTTCCGGCAATGCGTTGGGAAGGTGCGGAAGCGCCGCTTCTGCGTGCGGCGCCGGGGGCGGCCCCGGCGGGAGGCTCGTGTCGTGATCAGCCCCTTGCGACGAGGTCGCGACCGGGCTTGGCGGTGCGTGGCGGCGCCGACGCAACAGGGACCTGCACTCCGAAGGGGACCGCGGCATGGGCGACGGGCGGGGCGCCGGCGGCGGCGGGTGCGGCGTTGGTGCGGAAGAAGGCGACGGCGGCCTGGAGCTGGGCGGCCTGACTGTTGAGCTCGCCGGCGGCGGCGGCCATTTCCTCCGAGGCGGAGGCGTTCTGCTGGATGACCTTGTCGAGCTCCTGCACGGCCTTGGTCACCTGACCGGAGCCGGTGTTCTGCTCGACGCTGGCGGCGGCGATCTGCTGGACGAGTGTCGCCGTCTCGCGGATGCGGGCGACGAGCTGCTCGATCATCGAGCCGGCCTGTTCGGCGACAGCGACGCTGCTGCCGGAGCGCTGGCCGATCTCGTTGGCGGCCTTGCGACTGCGCTCGGCGAGCTTGCGCACCTCGGCGGCGACGACGGCGAAGCCCTTGCCGTGCTCGCCGGCGCGGGCGGCCTCGATGGCGGCGTTGAGCGCGAGCAGATCGGTCTGGCGGGCGATCTCCTCGATGATGGTGATGCGGCCGGCGATGTCCTTCATCGCGTGCACGGTCTGCGCGACCGACTGGCCGGCGGTCGCGGCCTCGCCGGCGGCCTGGGTGGCGATGGTTTCGGTGCGGCGGGCGTTGGCGGTGTTCTGGGCGATGCTGGCGGCGGATTCTTCGATGGTGGCGGAGACCTCCTCGACCGAGGCGGCCTGCGAGGCGGAACCGGTGGAGATGGTCTGGGCGGTGCCGGTGAGCTGCTCGCTGCCGGCGGCGACGTGCTCGGCGGCGGCGCTGACGTTGGCGACAACCTCGCGGAGGTTGGCGACCATGGCGCGGAGGGCGTGGCCGAGCGTGTCGTTCTCCGAGTCCAGCCGGACCTCGTGGGTGAGGTCGCCGTCGCCGATGCGCCGGGCGAGGGCGGCTTTGGCGTCGAGCGCCGCGGCCATGCCGTTGGCGGTGGCGGCGAGGGCGCCGATCTCGTCGCGCGAGTCGATGGCGACGCGGGCGGCGGTATCGCCCGCGGCGATGCGGTCGAGGCCGGCGGCGAGTCCGGCGAGCGGGCGCACGACGAGGCGGCGGACGAGGAAATAGGCGAGTGTGACGAAGACGGCGACGATCACCACGGCGCCGAGCGCGGTGGTGGCGAGGCTCTCGCGCCGCATCTGGGCGAGCGAGGCGGCGGAGCGGGTCTCGGCCGCGGCGAGCTCGGCGCTGGAGAAGCGGAAGGCGGTGGTGCCGCAGATGCTGTTCTCCTTCCAAGTCGTGTGACAGCGGATGCACTCCGCGGTAGCGACCTGCGGTTGGTAGATCTCGAAGGCGTCGGCGGTGCGGCGGGTGAAACGCTTCGGCGAGGACAGGACCTGCTTGACGAGGGCGGCGTCGAGGTGGCGCCCGAACAACGCCGGATCGGAGGAGTAGAGCGCGAGGCCGTCTTTGTCGTAGAGCGAGAACTCGAGCAGGCCCTTGATCTGGCGTTGCTCGGCGAGGAGCTTCTCGAACTTCGCCATCTCGCCGCGCTCGAGCGAGCCGGCGACGGCATATTCCACGGAGCGGCCGATGTTCTCGGCGCTGCGCCATTCGGCGGCTTCGAGTCGTTTGAGGTCGTCGGCCGCCTGGGCCTTGAGCACGGCGGTGTTGCGCAGCTGCTGGACGGTCTGGGAGGCGAGCACGATGACGAGCAGGCCCGAGAGCAGCGAGAGGGTGAGCTTGGCGTGGAGTTTCATGCGCGGTCCTTCTCCTCCGGACGAAGCTGACCGTTTTTCAGGTAGAACGGGAAATCCCGTTTGGCGGCGAAGAGCTCGGAGGCGCAGCCGATGCAGGGAGCACCGGCGCGGATACAGGTGGCGGTGCCGCCGTTCCATTGGCGGAGGTTGCAGTCGGCGCGGGTGATCGGGCCGGCGCAACCGAGGCGGAAGAGGCAGCCGTCGTCGCCGAACTTCGCGGCGAAGTTCTCGCGTTCGTAGTCGGCGAAGCGCGGGCACTGGTCGTGGACGAGTTTGCCGAAGAACGCCTTGGGCCGCCCGAGGTCGTCGAGCGGCGGGATGCCGAAGCCGAGGACGTGGGTGAGCGTGCCGACGATCCAGTCGGGGTGGGCGGGGCAGCCGGGGATGGAGATGCAGGGCACGGCGATGCCCGCCTGTTTGAGGAACGCGGGAACGGGCAAGGAGCCGGTGGCGTTGCCCTCGGCGGCGGGAATGCCGCCGGAGGTGGCGCAGGTGCCGACGGCGACGACGGCCTTGGCCGCCTTGGCGGCGCGGGTGAGCTGATCGGTGAAGGTTTCCTCGCCGAAGAAACAGGCGCGGGGCATGCCCACCGGCACGCTGCCCTCGACGACGAGGATGAAGCCGCCGGCGGCGATGGCGCGATCGACGGTCTCCACGGCCTGGTGACCGGTGGCGCCGGAGAGTGTCTGGTGGAAGGCGAGGGCGATCTGCTGGGTGAGCAGTTGCGCGGGACCGAGCGGCTCGGAGTCGAGCAGCGAGACCGAGCAGCCGGAGCAGCATTGGCCCTGGAGCCAGAGCGTGGGGGCGCGGCCGCGGACGACGCGCTCCAACGCCTCGGCCAACGCGGGCGCGGCGGAGGCGCCGAGGCCCATCAAGGCGGCGAGGCGCAGGCTGACGGTGAGGAACGAGCGGCGGGTCATCGGCTCCATGGGCGGCCTTTCATCAAGACGGGTGGCGCCTCAGTGCACAGCACAGGCGAGGCAGGGGTCGAAAGAGCGGATCACGCGGGCCGCCTCGATCGGGGCCTTGGCGTCGGCGAGCGGGGTGCCGGCGAGCGCGAGCTCGACGGGGCCGGGTTGGCCGCGGTCGTCGCGGGGCGAGCAGTTCCAGGTTGTGGGGACAACGCACTGGTAGTTGGCGATCTTGTGGTCCTTGATCTCGATCCAGTGGCCGAGCGCGCCGCGGGCGGCCTCGGTGAGGCCGACGCCGCTGCCGCTGGCGGGAATCGTGAAATCGACGGTCGCGGGCTGGTCGGGCACCAGCTGGTCGAGCCAGATCTCGCAACGGTCGACGAGCAGCTTCGACTCGAGGGCGCGCGCGGCGTGGCGTCCGAGGACCGAGACGAGGTCGGCGGGCGTGCGATTGATGGTTCGCAGAAGGCCGTCGATGGCGGTCTTCACGGCGGTGTTGCGGCCGTCGTGGTAGGCGACGAGGAGGCGGGCGAGCGTGCCGACTTCCATCGGGCGGCCGGCGTAGCGCGGGGCCTTGAGCCACGAATAGGCGCCGGGCTTCTCCGGGGCGGGCACGGTCTCGCCCTCGGTCGGGCGGCGGCCGGAAGCCGAGGAGTACCACGAGTAGCGGACGTCCTCGGTGATCGCGGCGGTGTCGACCCGTTCGAGCTTGCCGCCGATGAGCGCACCGGCGGGGAGGAAGGGCGCGCCGCCGTCGTTGTTCTCTGGAAACACACCGAAGCTCAGGAAGTCGCCGCAACCGCGGCCGAGCTCGAAGTAGGCGGGGAAGGCGCCGGCGACGGCGACGACGTCGGGGAGGTAGACCTGTTCGATGAAAGTGCGGAGCCGCGCGAGATGCGCCCGGGCCGAGGCGATCTGAATGGCGCCGATGGTCTCGGTGACGCCTCCGGGGATGAGCGCGGCGGCGTGCGGGAGTTTGCCGAGGAACAGGGCGCCGAGCTTGTGGCCGTCGCGCCGCACCTCGATGGCCTCGAGGTAGTGGCGGAGGATCCCGAGGTTGAGCGCGGGGTCGCGGATGAGTTGCGCGGGGAATTGCGGGAGGAACGGCCCGCCGGCGACGACGGTGTTGTGCGCGAGTTCGGACTTGGCCCAGTCGCGGAGCGCGACGAGCGCGGGGTCGTTGCCCGTGTAGGCGGTGACCTGGGCGACATCGACGAAATCCAACCCCGAGAGCAGGTAGAAATGGGTGATGTGCGAGGTGATGAAGTTGGCGGCCTGCGCGAGGTTGCGGGCGAGGCGGCCGTTGGGCGGCGGCGTGATGCCGTAGGCGGCGTCCTGGGCGAGGACGGACGCGATGCCGTGCTCGACGGGGCAGACGCCGCAGATGCGCTGCGTGACCTGCTGGGCATCGAGCGGGTCGCGGCCGCGGAGAATTTGTTCGAAGCCGCGAAACATCTCGCCGACGACGCGCGCGCTGGTGACGCGACCGTTGTCGGTGTCGAGGGTGACGCCAAGATGGCCTTCGATGCGGGTGACAGGGCTGACGGAGATCGTCTCTTTCATGGGCGGTTCCGTGGGGGCGGAGCGGAAAAGAACAAGGACGGAGCCGCCGACCGAGAGAGGTATGCGATCCCATCTTGCCGGACTGCCGGGTGGAAGGTGGCGGCCCGCGGGACACGGTGGCCCCGAGGCGCTCGTTATCGGCTTGGGCGGGCGGGGGTTGAGGAGAAAGACCGGGAGATGGCGTGCCGCCCGCCGCCCCTGGCTCGCCCTTGCCTCAGTCTTGCCGCGTTCCTCGTTGCTGCTGTCCCGACCGAGTTGGCGCCGACGGAGACGGAACTCGCCGCGCTACTTTGTGGCGGGAGTCTCGGGCGGCGGGACCGTTTCCTTCGGGCTGATACTCTTGAGCGTGGCGAACCAAGTGCTCTCATCCGCTTGGATGCCGCGCAGTTCGAAAACGACGGTGCAGCCGGGCTGGAAAGGGTTCGATTGGTGATAGGTGGCCAAGTCGTTCCACCGGTCGCCGTGGATCACGATCTGAGCGAATCTCAACACCGGGCGGTCGCTCTCCTGCAACGTGACTTCGGCGATATACTCGGTGTGGCTGTTCAGATTGATCGCGTCGTAGGCGTGAAGCACGGTGGCCGTGACCTCGCAGATGACGACCGCCTTCGGGTCTTGGGCCGCTTCGGGAATGCTGAGCCGGAGCCACGGGATGTCGGACCGCGGGGAGCCTACGGTCCCTTCCTTCAGGATGTAGTCGGGACGGTTCGCGACGTAGTCGGCGAATGCGTCGCCGGCGCGGGAAGGCGTCGGCGCGAGTCCGAATACCACGAGGAGGAACGCCAACAGGGGTGGGCGGAGCAGGGACATCGTGTGCAGGATATCTGATGGCAGGAGCGTGGGATCGCAAAAGACGAGCGGGATAGCTGTCCGCGTAAGGGTCGGTTCACATCACTTCAGTGATCCCGACGCGGGCGGCGAGGGCCTGGCCGGCCGAGATGCTGCCGTCGTTGGGCGGGAGGTCGCGGTGGCGGAGCACGGCGTGGCCGGCGGCGGCGAGGTGTTGTTGGGCGGCGGCGAGAAGAATACGGTTTTGGAAACAACCACCGGTGAGGGCGACGGTGCCGAGGCCGATCTGCTGCGCGACGGCGGCGATTGCCTCAGCGAGGCCGCGGTGGAAACGGGCGGCGAGTGTGGCGGCGTCGGTCGTGGTGCGGAGTGCGAGCAGGGCGGCGAGCGCGGGGCGCCAGTCGAGCTCGAGGCGGGTGTGGCCGTCGGCGAGGTGGACGGTGGAAATGGAGAAGGAGAGTGCGGTGTTATCCGCGAGGGCGTGGTCGGCAGCGAACTCGAGTTGCATCGCGGCCTGCCCCTCGAAGCTGTTGCGACGGGCGAGGCCGAGCAGGGCGGCGACACCGTCGAAGAGGCGGCCGGCGCTGGTCGTCACCGGAGAATGGGTGCGGTGCGCGAGAAGGGTGCGGAGCGTTGCGGTTTCACCGGGAGTGAGACCGAGCGCGGCGGCTTCGCGGTACATGGCCTCGTGGTCGGCGCCGTGGAGCTCGTGGAGCAGGCCGAGCGCGCTGCGGCGCGGGTCGCGGACGGCGGCCTCGCCGCCCGGCAGGCGGAAGGGGTGCAGGCTGGCGACACGGCGGGCGATGCGCGCTGCGGCGTCGATGGCGAGAAACTCGCCGCCCCAGATCGTGCCGTCGTTGCCGTAGCCGGTGCCGTCCCAGGAGACGCCGAGTATCTGGGCCGGCGCGCCCGGGTTCTCGAGCAGGCAGGCGCAGACGTGGGCGAGGTGGTGTTGAACGGTGGTGACGGGCAGGCCGGAGGCGCGGGCGTAGCGGGTCGAGTCGTAGTCGGGATGCGCGTCACAGACGATGCGGCCGGGGTGGACGCGGAGGAGCGAGACGAGCCATTCAATCTGGCGTTGGAACGCCTGCTGCGAGGCAAGGGTTGCGAGATCTCCAATATGCGGACCGAGAACAACCGCCGGCCCGTGGGCGAGCGCGACGGTGTTTTTCATGTGGCCGCCAACGCAGAGGATCGGTTCGCCCTCGGCCGCCGCCGCCGGGAGCGGAAACGTTGCGGGCGCGAGGCCGCGGGCGCGGCGGAGAATGATCGGCGGACCTTCGACGGCGGGGCGGAGCACGGAGTCGTCGACCGGGCGCGCGATGGGACGGTCGTGGACGAGAAAGAGGTGGGCGATGCCAGCGAGACGCGCGATGGCTTCGGCGTTGTCGATGCAGAGCGGCTCCTCGGAAAGATTGGCGCTGGTGGCCACGACGGGGCGCGCGACACGGTCGAGCAACAGCACGTGCAACGGCGAGTAGGGCAGGAGCGCGCCGAGCCAGGGGTTGCCGGGGGCGATCGAAGGCGCGAGCGACGAGTCCGCGCGACGGCGCAGGAGCACGATGGGTGCGGCGGGACTGGTGAGCAGAGCTTCCTCGGCCGGAGTGACATCCGCGTGCGAGCGGAGAGCCGCCAGCGTAGGAAACATCACCGCGAGCGGTTTCTCGGCGCGGTGCTTGCGGCGGCGGAGTTCGGCGACGGCGTCGTCGTTGGCGGCATCGACCAGCAGGTGGAAACCGCCGATGCCTTTCATGGCGACGATCTGGCCGGCGAGGAGGGCGGCTGCGGCAGAGTCGAGCGCGTTGCCGTGGGTTGCGATGGCGGAACCTTTTGCATCCAGCAATTCCACGTGCGGGCCGCAGGTGGGGCAGGCGTTGGGCTGGGCATGGTAGCGGCGGTCGGCGGGATCGTGGTACTCGTGTCCACACTCCGGGCACATCGTGAAGGTGTGCATCGTGGTGTGTGGGCGGTCGTAGGGGAGCTCGAGGAGGATGGAGTAACGCGGGCCGCAGTTGGTGCAGTTGATGAACGGATAGCCGTGGCGCCGGTTCGCGGGGTCGAGCAGCTCGCGGCGGCAGTCGTCGCAGAGCGCGAGGTCGGGCGTGGCGGAGGTCGTGGCGGCGCCGGTGGCGGCAGGGCTGGCGAGGATCGTGAAGGTGTCGCCGGACGGGGGGAGGTCGGCACTGTCTTTGAGTGGTTGTGCGGAAATCGAGGCGACGCGGGCGGCGGGCGGTGTCTCGTGCTCGAGGGCATGGGCGAAAGCGGCGAGGGCGTCGGCGCCGGCGTGGGCACGGATCTGGACGCCGTGGAGGTTGTTGCGCACCCAGCCGCGCACGCCGAGCCGCGCGGCGACGCGGGCGGCGAACGGGCGGAAGCCGACGCCTTGGACGGTGCCGGTGATCGTGATCAGGTGCTCGGGCACGGGGTGGGGAGGTAGGACCGGTCTTCGACCACAGTCGTCCCATAGGGGCAGGAGTGAGGCGGCTCGGCGGAGCGGTGATTTGCTGCCAGTAGGCAGGGTGTGAAACAAAAAACACCCCCACCGCCGAGCCAGCGGCAGGCTACGATCCTGCG
>JAEXPL010000214.1 GCA_023446865.1 Verrucomicrobiota bacterium
ATGCCGACATCGCCGGCCGCGCCCTCGACCCGCAACGGCGTGAGCGTGAGATCAAAGGGCAGTGCGCCGGTGCCGAGCTGCGCGAGGATGCCGAGGTGGAACTGGCGCTCCTGCGGCGAGGCGAGCGTGATCTGCAACCGGCGTTTCTCGGGATCGAAACGCCACGAGGAGACTTCGGTGTCCTCGCCCTTCACCTCGCCGATGGTCAGGCCGGCGGGCACGTTGAGCGTGAGCGTTCCCACGCGGCCCTGCACCGGACGGATCGAGGCGACGACACGGGCGTTCACCACGCCCGGGCCGGGCAGGAAGAGCTGGGTGGTCTCGGCGAAGAACTGCGTCGCCTCGGTGGCGGCGTCGCGGCGTTTGGGCAGGAGGTTGACGACCGCCTCGCCCTGCGGCGCGAGCACGAGGGTGGCGCCGCTGCGAGCGTCACCGAGATTCGGAGTCGGCAGGACCTGCACCGCGGCGGGCGAGAAGAACTCCCAGCCACCCTGGTCGAGGGCGACCGTCACGCGCTGGGTCGCGGCCGGGCCGGTGGGCAGCGCGATCTGGCTGGTGCCCTTCGGCACCGGCAGCTCGAAACGTACGCGGGCGGTGAGCAGGCCGTCGCGTTCGGGCGCGACGTAGTACGCCGCCTGGTTACCCTCGTTCTCGGCCTTGCCGAGACGGAGGCCGTCGGCCTTGAACTCGGTCACCACCGCCGGCAGACGCAGGAGGAGGAAGCTGTCGCCCGGGCCGCCGCGCACGGTGAGCTCGAGTTCGCCGTAGAGGCGGTCGTCGCGGATCGTCCAGGTCTGCACCGCGGCCTGCGCGGGTTTGCCCACAATCTGGATATGCGGGGCGGGTCGACCGACCTGTTGCACGGCCTCCTGGGCGCGAGCCGGTGCGGCGAAACCACCGAGGCCGCACAGTCCGGCGAGGGCGAGGAGTGGCAGCACCGAGGCCGGGCCGGAGCCGGTGGCTTCCTCGTACGGCGGAGGAGGCGGCGGCACGGCGGCGGCCGCGCGACGTTCCTCGTTCCAGCGGTGGAAGATGGGCCCGAGGAGCAGCAGCCACACGGCGATCCCGCCGGCGGCGTAGAAGAGCGCGGCGCCGCCGTGTTGCGCGAGCAGTCCGCCCGCAACGAGCGCGGCACCGGCTTCGGAGACGAACGGTAGGGCGAACCGTTCCCGGTGAGCCGAGGTGGGCGGCTCACCCGGAGGGTTCGCCCTACCCGCGAACCACGAAGTCAGGGCCACCGCGATGCCGACGACCGCCGCGAGCACGCCCCACCAGGAGACCATCGCGAGCAGCGGGTGCTGGTTGGCGAGGGTGATCGTCACGCTCTCGCCGGCGGGAACCATCGTGGCGGCGTAGGTGAGCGACTGGAGATTGGGGCGGCGTTCGATCAGCGAGCTCGCCGCGAGGTACAACGCCGCGAGCGACACGTTGACGAGCAGCACCACGGCGAAGAACTGTCGGCGACCCGAGCCGCGCGCGAGCAGAGCTGCAAGCGCGGTGGCCCCGAAGAGCAGCACCGCCGAAAACAGCCCGCGCTGGGCGATCCAGTCGAAACCGGTTTCGGTGAGCGCGGGGCGCACCAGCTCGGCGTTGCCGCCCCGCGGGACGAGTTGGCGGCCGTTGTCGCCACGGATCGACCACTCGTTGATCACACTCGGGGCGACGGTGCGCGGGGCGACGAGCTTGATCGTCGAGCCGCCCGTCGCGGGCTGGCCGAGGCGGAGGACGACGGCGACCGGGTCGTTGGGGTTGAGGCGGGCGGGCAGCGGCACGAGTGTTTGGCCGCCGTCGGCGCGGGCGTTGACGATTTCGTTGTCGACGCGGGCCTCCCAGAGCTTGGCGCCGGCGGGCAGCTCGAGGCGGAGCGCCTTGCGGCCGCGGGTCT
This sequence comes from Verrucomicrobiota bacterium, assembly GCA_023446865.1. GTDB lineage: Bacteria > Verrucomicrobiota > Verrucomicrobiia > Opitutales > Opitutaceae > CAJCBL01. The sequence continues at coordinate 1,886 of JAEXPL010000214.1, forward strand.
TCACGAAGAACTGCGCGTCGGTCACGACCTGGCCGTCGCGGGAGACTTGGCTCGAGAGCTTCGCGAAATCCACGACCTGGTCGACCGTTTCGCCCGCGGCATACCACTCCACGCCGACCTCGAGCGCAAACGGCCGCGCGGTGTACTGGTAGACGGCCAGCGACGGCGCGCTGGTGAGCAGGCGGAACTCGGCGGGAAGCTCCAGCGGCTCCAGTTTCAGGAGACCACCCTCGGCCCTGCGGATCTCGTGCTTCACCTGCGCCGGGCTCACGACCTGCAGGTAGCCGCGCTCGGCCTGGACGCCGAGCGGGCGCACCTGTCCGGGCTGGATCGCGCCGCCGCGGGCGCTCATCGGTTGCTCGAAGGTCACGAGCAGCGTCGCCGCGCCGAGCCCGGGCTGGTGCAGCGCCACGACGATCTGGTCGCCCTCGCGGCGCCAGTCGCGCCGCACGTTCTGGCCGACGACGTCGATGTTGCCCGCCTCGGCCGGCACGGCGAGGCGCCACTCGGTGGCCGGCGCGCCGACGACGAAGTAGTTCAACAGCACGCTGCCGTAGACCACGCCTTCCTTCACGGTGTAGAGGTGGAAAACGTCGGCCTGCACGCTCTGGCCGAGCGCCTCGATCTTCAGCGCGGCGGACCACTCGGCGTCGCGCAGGCGCCACGCCTGCTGGAGGCCGGCGGTCTGCTGCGGGAAATAGCTCAGCGGCACCTCGACGAGCTGGTCGACGCCGGCCGGCATGAGCCGGTAGCCGGGTGTCGCCACCGCACCGATATGACCGCGCACGGATTTCGCGCCGGGGAAGCGCAGCGCCGGCAGGCGCCACTCGCCCGCGGCGGCCGGCTCGTTCTTCTCAAGGCGCACCTGCAGGAGCTGGCGGCCCTCGACGGGCTCGCCGAAGAGCACCTTGAGCGTGCGGCGGCCGTCGACCGCGGTGGACTCGGCGTTGAAGTCGCTCACGCCCGCGCCGGCCACGCCGACCACGGTGTACTCGGCCGGAATCTGCAGCGACCAGTCGCGCAACGGCGCCTCGCGCACGTCGAGCTCAAGGCTGGCGGCGATGGTGCGATCGGTTTCGCCGAGGCCGTAGGTGAGGATGGCGGAGACGCCGACCTCGGGCTGGATCTGGGAGGCGAGCAGACGGTATCCGTAGGTCGAAGCCGGGAAACGGTAGACGAAGACCTGCCGCACGTCGCCCTCGTCGAGGTTGTCGTCGGGGAACTGCTCGGGGGCGAGCTGCATCATGCCCGCGACCTCGGCCACCTCGAGGCGCACGGCGCCGGCGTTGGCCACGCGGACGAAACCGGAGTGGCGCACGACGCCCTCGGGCACGAGGCGCAGCGGCTCGACGCGGGTCGGGAAACCGCCGAGCTCGGTCTGGCTGCGGACCGTGAGCGTGCCGGTCTGCTCGACCGGGCGGCTGAACTGCACCTCGAGCACACGCGCGCCGTCGGCCGGCACGACCTTCCAGCTCACGAGGTTCGCGCCCTCGACGCCCACGATCTCGCCGGGGCCTTCGAGGCGGATGCGCAGGGCGGTGAGTTTGCCCTGCAGGATCTGCAGCGTGAGCTCTGCCTCCTGGCGCAGCAGGCCGGCGCCGAGGCGCGAGTCGGTCTGCTCGGTGCTGGTGAAGAACAACGTGCCCTCGGCGGCCTTGGCCTGGTGTTTCCAGGCGAGCGCGGTGGTGCCGTCGGCAGGCAGGAAACCTTGCCAGCCCTGCGCCGTCGCGACCGGGAGCACCGGCCGTTCGGGATCGAAGCTCACGCCGGCGGGCAGGCCCTCGAGCTGCAGCGGCACGACTGCTCCGGCCGGCATCGAGAAATCAAGCACGGACCACTCGCCGGTCTCGCGCACCGCGGCGGCGAACGGCAGGTCGACGGTGAGCGTGCCCTCGCGTTCGGTCACCAGCTCGTAGCCGTGGAACGCGCCGGCGGCCCCGGCGAGCTCGAGGTGCCAGCCGTCGCCGGCGGTCCTGTCGCTCGGGGCGGCGGCGCCGGCGAGCAAGGGCAGGCGGGCGCCGCTCTTGGCGGAGCGCAGCTGGCCGCGCAGGCGGAACTCGGCGCTCTTGGCCGCCTCGTTGATCTTGCCGGTGAGCTGGGCGCCGAGGAGCTCGGCCTCGGCCGGCGCCGCGCCGCGGGGCGTGAGCTTCACGAGGAGCGCGCCGGCTCCGGTGGTTTGAAAACGGACTGGATCGCGCGGGCCGCGCGGCTCCCCGAGGGCGACGAGACCGATCGCACCGGTCACGCGAAGATCGAGGGAGGAATCGGTCTGTAGGGTGATCGTGGAGGCGAAGCCCACGGCGTCGCCGGGTGCGGCGATGAGCACCGACGCGGTGCCGGGCACGGCCGGTTTGTTGAGCCGCGTGCGCACCACGAGATCGAAGTCGCCGGGTGCCGCGGCGCCTTCGGCGAGCGCGGGGCGGAGATCGAGGAAACGTTTCCCGCCGGGTAACTGCCGCACGGCCCACGAGGCCAGGCCGGCACCGGCGACGTCGACTACCTCGCCGTCGCCGCTGAGACCGAGCGAGAGCACGTCGGGCTTGCCCTGCACCACGTGGAGCTTCAGGCGCAGCTCGCCGGCGATCTCGGCGGAGCCAAGGCGCACGGTCTGCTCGGCGACGGCGGAGAAGAAGAGGGGCACCGCGGGTGGCACGCCCTGGACGTCGACCACGATGCGGCCACCCTCGGGCGTGAGCGTGGCGGAGGATCTGGCGGAGTCGGCCGGTTTCGGCGCGGCGACGAGCGCGCCGGCGAGGAGGAGCGCGGCGGCGAGGGGCAGGAAGCGGGACCGCGGGAGGATGGAGGAACCGAGCGAGGCGTTGGCGTGCATGGGATGCCTTGGGTTGAAAGCGTGAGCGCAGGGCGGAAGCAGGTGGCGTGATTCTCGCACAAGCGGCGTGCGAAGTCGTCAGGCGTGGGTCAGGGGTTTGTCAGGGAAATGTCAGGGCGGAGAAGCGAACGCTTGCGGGTGGACCGCGTTGCCCCCAACGCGGTCTTGGGTACCAGCCGAAGCTGAGCGAATGAGCTCGGCTTCGGACGATGAGGCCAGCAGTGCCCGTGAGTCCGAACGGCGCCGGCCGCGGGCCGAGTCCTCGACCCGCTTGGGGGCAAGCGGGTCCACCCGCAGGCGTGTGAGACGCGCGCTCACTTCTTCATCCTCCGGAGCTGCTCGAACATCGTGGCGAGATCCTGGAGGCGTTTGTCGTCGGGGCGGCGGGAGCGGAGGGCGTTGACGATCGGGGCGAGGGCGTCGTGGTCGACGCGGTCGCCGGCGGCGCCACCGCGGAGTTTCTCGGCCAGCGCGGCGGCGGTTCCGGCAAGCTGGAGACTGGACGAGGCGCGGTCGAAGGCGGCGGCGCGCGGCTCGTAGGGCAGCGTCCACGAGCGCTCGACCATCTCCTTCGTGCCGGCATCACGGAAGCGCACGAAGACCTCACCGAGCTCGCCCTCGCCCTGCGGCAGCGGCTCGACCTCGTACACGGCCACGGCGGCCTCCTCGGCGGCGAGCTCGGCGGCGTCGACGGCGTCGTTGCGAAAGTCCTCCTCGCGCAGGCGGTGCTTCTCGAAACCGACGAGGCGGTAGCGGCCCACGCGGGCCGGATTGAAACGCACCTGCACCTTCACGTTCTCGGCGGCGGGGCGGAAGGCGCCGGCGAGCTGGCGGGCGAAACCGGCGTCGGCGGCCTCGGGCGAATCGAGCACGTAGTAGCGGCCGTCGCCCTTGCGGGTGAGCGCCTCGAGCATGTCGTCGTCCACGCCCTCGAGGCCCACGCCGCAGGCGTCGAAGGCGATGCGCTGGCCGCGGAGCGACTCAATGGCGGCGGCGAGACGCTCGGGGTCGGCGTCGCCGAGGTTGGCGGCCCCATCGGTGAGGAGGACGATGCGGTTCTGGGCGGTCGCCGCGAAATGGCGACGGGCGAGCTCGCCGCCGAGTTTGAGCGCCTCCTCGAGGTTGGTGCCGCCCTCGGCGGGCGTGCGGTCGAGCAGGTCGAGAGCCTGGCGGGCGTGGTTGCCGTCAAACGCCTCGGCGAGCAGGCGCGGCTGGCGGGCGAAGCCGACGAGGGTGAGGCGGTCGGCCGGGCCGAGCAGGCCGACGAGCGTCGACAAGGCTGCGCGCACGGCGGCGCGGCGGTCGGGGCGCTCCATCGAACCGGAGGTGTCGAGCAGGACGGTGAGGTTGAGCGGAGTGCCAGTGCCGCGGCCGGTGGCCGGCACGCGCATCGCGATGCGCACGAGGTTGCGCTGCTGGGCGAAGGGGTGCGCGGCCTGCTCGACGCGGCAGGAGACTTTTTCTCCCGATCCCGGCGCCGGGTCGCCGTAGTCGAAGGCGTTGTAGAATTCCTCGGGGCGGAGCGAGCCCGGCTCGGGCAGGCGGCCGGCGGCGAGGGCGGCGAGCGCGAGCTTGAACGAGGCGTCGCTCACGTGGAGGGAGAACGTGGAGACGGGCTCCTGCGCGGCGCTGAGTTCGTCGGCGGTGGGCGGCGGCGGGCACGCGGCCCGAGTTGAGCGCGGCGAGCGCGAGCTTGAAGGAG